>JAWOHU010000143.1:0-8498 GCA_046485025.1 Cloacimonadaceae bacterium (SeqCode)
AGGATGGTGAGATTTGTCGGATCAGTTGGAGCCAAACCGTCATTCATCTGGAACATTTCAGCCAAGACAGGAACCATATCATCAATCCAGCGACCGTAATAGCTGACGAAGTTTGTGAAGAGATT
This sequence comes from Cloacimonadaceae bacterium (SeqCode), assembly GCA_046485025.1. Classification (GTDB taxonomy): domain Bacteria; phylum Cloacimonadota; class Cloacimonadia; order Cloacimonadales; family Cloacimonadaceae; genus UBA5614. The sequence goes on from JAWOHU010000143.1 coordinate 126, forward strand.
ATTCATATCCCATTTTTGCAGTTCTTCGTCCCAGCCGTAAAACCAATTGTAAACATCATTAGCAGAACCATAGACATTTGGCAGTTCGTCCATTTCAATATGGAAGAAGGGTTCATATACATCAAAGTCATTGATTCCGGTTTGGGTATAAAGCATTTGATTGTTTAGCGAATAAGCCGGCAAGTCTATGCTGTTATTGACTGCGTAGGTATTAGTCCCGTCAGTGAAGGTAAATTCATAGGTGTTGTAAGAGACAGCGTAAAAGCTGTTCAGCAGAACGTCCTGGTTGTTGCCGACTTCATTGGCAGAGACCATAACGTGGTTGCCCTGATTTATCAAGTCGTGTTTGAGCCATGACAAGTCTCGGATGGGGAGATTGGGGCAGTCTTTTCTGTAACCGGCTGAAATCTGACAATTTGCGTATCCGATATGCAGGGATGAGTCATAGGTATGTAACTGAGAGGAAAACTCACGCCAGCCAGTTTGAGACCTTATTTCGTCGGCAAATTTTATGTATGCCTTGTGAAAAGGGTGATTGGCATTACGGGTCGGGTCAGAGAGCGATTTGGAATTGTTATAGGGTTCTATGTTTGTCCAGGCAACTTCACGTCCGGCACCGTTTATCATCAGACAGCGGGCATTCCATTGTGTGAGAGCCTGATATCCCATCACCGGCGAGGGAAAATCATCACAGGGATGAGGGATAGTAATTATAATTGGATTAACTGCTGCAGGATTATATACAAACAGACCCCAGCCATAGGTGAAAGCTCCGTGTTCATCGTCATTCAAGTCTGCAGTCCCATTATCATCATAGTAAGACAAGTCAGGTATTTCCCTGATCATATAATAGGTGCGTCCGGTGTCGGTATCGTTAAATTCAACAATCTGAAATGGAGCTTCTATGCTGTCAAGAGCATCCTGAGCAGCTTGAAAATTACCGGCAATAAACAAGGAGAGCATATTATCCCACGCCTCAACAGCAGCTAAATCAGGAATCCGGAAAGCTCCAAAACCGTTACTCTGAAGGTCGTAGGGTGCATAGACATTGTAGCCGGGATTGGCAATTCCTTCAGCCAGATGCGATAGCCAATTGTCATAATGAGCAGCAGGCTCAGACTTAAACAGAAAATCATGCAATGATGCCGTTTCAGTAACTATGGCAGAGACAATAGTGAACAACTGCAAAACAAGAACACAAATCAGATACCTTTTCCAATCCATACCTATCCTCAGAATAAACAAAATATTACATAATTCTAATTATTACCAAATGCTCATATCTGTCAAGATAATCATAGATTCTTAATTTAGTTGATAGACAAAAAAAGACTCCCGGATGGGGAGTCCTTTTATTAATCTTGTTTGGTTTTCAGTTAAGTCAGAGAATCATAAGGCAGCGTTTTATTCGTTGGGAATGACGCTGATGTATTTGCGTCCTTTGGCTTTGGTGGTAAAGAGGACCTTGCCGTCGATGAGACTGAAAATGGTGTGATCCTTGCCCATTCCGACATTGTCGCCGGGATGGAATTTGGTACCGCGCTGGCGGACGATAATGTTGCCAGCGATGACGGCTTCACTGCCGTATTTTTTCACACCCAAAAACTGCGGGTTGCTATTGCGACCGTTTCTACTGCTTCCAACACCTTTTTTATGTGCCATAATACACCTCGTTAACCTGTGATGATATCAGTGATTCTGATGTCTGTGAATTGAGCGCGGAATCCTTTTTTGACGCGGTAGCCTTTCCTTTTTTTCTTATGGAAGATGACGACCTTTTTGTCCTTTCCGCTGTCAATTACTTCAGCCATAACTTTTGCGCCTTCGACGACCGGCTGTCCGAAAACGATGTTTTCTTCATCGCGGACAAGCAGGACACGGTCAATCTCGACCTTCTGTCCGGGCTCGGTCGCATTCAGCAAGGGGACGCGGATAACTGCGTCTTTTTCAGCCCTGTACTGAAAACCTTTGTAATCAATAATGGCGTACATTTTTCTAAGCTCCTTAAGCTTCTTTCTCGTTAAGTTTGTTCAAAATCTTTTTGGGCAGTTTATCTGTCAAGTAGTAAATTTGGAAGTGATGTCCTTCTCGTCCGGAAGGCTCAAGACCTTGAAACTGTCCTGACGGACGGAGCCGTCAATCACAAACTCAATCATGTGCGCGAAAGCATCAAAATAGCTCTTATTGAGTTTGACAAATTCCATCACCTCGGGATGCACAAGGATGCGCAGCTTGTCCTCGCCCATAAAATACTCGGCACGGCTGAGCCATCTGTAGATGCGCATAATGACGGCGTCGCGGGAGAGAATCTTGCCAGTGCCGTTGCAATTGGGACAGGGCTCCGAATAGTTGGCAACGAGCGAGGTGCGCATGCGTTTGCGAGTGACTTCGACCAGCCCGAGTTCCGTGAAGGAATAGAGCTTGTTCTTGGCGCGGTCACGGCTGAGTCCGATACGGAAGGCGTCCAGGACTTCCTGTTTATGCTCCTCGTGAACCATGTCGATAAAATCCACAACAATCACGCCGGAAAGGTCACGCAGCCTGATTTGACGGGCTATTTCATTGGCAGCTTCGATATTGGTCTTTTTGATGGTTTCGCTGTAGTTGGTGCTGCCTGTGAAGCTGCCGGTATTGACATCGACGGCCACTAGAGCTTCCGTCTGCTCGATTCTGATGTTGCCGCCGCTGGGGAGATAAACACGGGAGTGGAAAATGGTTTCAATCTTTTTCTCAATCGCCCAGGCATCGAAAATAGGGGAGTCTTCTTTATAGACTTCGACCTTGGAGACCAGTTCCGGCGCCAGGTCTTCCATCTGAGACACAATCCGGCGTGCAAAACCCTTGTCATCCACCACTAGGCGGTCCACATTCTCGCCGAAAAGATCGCGGATGAGATAGTTCTCCAACGCATTTTCCTCAAATACGCAGGCGGGTGGTTTCGCATTAGCCAACTGTTTCTCTATCAAGCGCCAGGTCTTGGCTAAGGCATTGTATTCATTGGTAAAATCTTCTTCGCTATTGCCTTCCGCTTCCGTTCTGACGATGAGTCCGACTTCTGCTGACTTGAGGTTGTTTAGGATGTTGCGGATGCGGTTTTTCTCATTGGAGCTGTTGATTTTGCGCGAGATGGCAATTTTGGATTTGTTGGGAAAGAAAACCAGGTACTTGCCGGGGATGGAAATCTGACCTGTAAGACGGGCACCTTTGCTGCCGATTGGACCCTTGTGCACCTGGACGATGATTTCCTGTCCGGGTTTCAGCAGTTGGGTGATTTTGGAGGAATCACCTCTGGGAATGTGCCGGCGGGGCTGTTCCTTTTCAAAAATGTCCAGGAAATCGAGTACGATGTCAGAATAATGCAGAAAAGCAGTGCGCTCCAGTCCAATGTCGATGAAGGCTGCACCCATGCCGGGCAGGACATCCTTGACGATGCCTTTGTAGATGTTGCCGACGATGTTCTGGCCGTCCAGCTTCTCGATGAAAAGCTCGACCAGACGGTTCTCCTCCAGGACGGCAACCCTCTTCTCCAGAGGATGGACATTAACTATGATCTCAGTGAGAATGTGTGATTTTTTGAATTTCCGGGGTTCCATAGGAAGTCACCTATTCCAGTTCAAAAGGCATGATGCAGAGCACCGTATATGGTTTGAAGATACTCTGAAGCTGTTCATAGAGGAGTTCGGAGAGATTATCCAGTCTGAGATTGCTCTGCATGAACTGACCTTTGTTAAGCTGCTCTACCAGAATCTGCCAGTAGGATTTCTTCTGTGGCAGAACAGCAATCTTATAGGATGTGACCTTTGCCAACTCTGCGGCTTTCATAACGGCATCATCGAGAGTTCCGACTGCATCGATGAGACCATTCTGCAGGGCATCTTCAGCAGACCAGACCCTGCCGCCGGCAAGACTTTCCAGACTGTCGAGGCTGATTTTACGGTATTTGACAACGCGGTTTTTGAACTCATCATAGACATTTTCCGAATTGCGCTGAAAGGAAGCCAGCAGTGCTTCGGAAGGTTTGTTCATCAGATTCAGAGCTCCGGCATATTTACCGAAAGCGATTGTCTGATTGGTGATACCGATCTTTTTGCTGAGAGCGGATGCGTCAGGCAGCAATTGAACAACTCCGATGGAGCCGGTAATCGTGTAGGGGTCAGCCACAATAAAGTCTGACGGAGAGCTGATGTAATAGCCTCCGGAAGCTGCCACTCCGCCCATGGAAACGACAATCGGGAGTTTTGATTTCAAACTTTCCAGCTTGCGGTAAATGATTTCAGATTCAAGGGCGCCGCCGCCGGGACTGTTGACCCTGAGCACCACTGCCTTGATTTTGCTGTCCTCGTTTATCTGGTCAATGATTTTCTGCACCTTTTCAGCATTGATTCCATCCTGATAAAATGATGCCTCACTGGGAGCAATTGCGCCCTGCAGATAGCAGACGGCAATCTTGTGTGTTCCTGTTGTGGATGCAGTTGAAGGAGAGTAGGAAGATACCGATACCAACTGCTTTTCTTCAATCTTATGTTGCTTCAGGAAATCGTCCCGGCCTTGCAAAACGTCAATCAGACCAGCCTGTTGGGCATACTCAGCCGAGAGCAGATAGTCGGTTCTCTGTTCAAAGATGGCTCTGACCTGCTCCTGAGAAAGATTCCTCAGTTCGGCAATGTGATTTATCAGCAGGTTGTATCTGTCACTTAGGACTTCTTTGATGTTTCCATAAGTCTCGGGAGAGAGGGCAGTTCTATCATACTGCTCGCCGGCACCTTTGTAATCGCCGCTCTGAATGACGTTGACCTTGAGCCCCAGCTTTTCCAGCAGATTCTTGTAAAAAGAGATATTGGCAGACACACCTTCAAAAAACAGCCCTGCCGAGGAAGCCGGCTCCATAGCTATTGTGTCAGCGTAGGCGGCAAGCAGATAGTCCTGCTGACTCTGCATCTCAAGATGGGCCAGGACAGGTTTGCCGGATTGCTTGAATTCCAGAATTGCTTTGCCAATTTCATTGATACCCGAGGTCTGAGTCTGCATAAAAACGGGACTGATAAACAAACCTTGGACGTTTTTGTCAAAAGCCGCATCCTTGATTTTGGAGCAGATTTCTTCCACAGAAGAAGTTTTGCCCATAAAGCCGAATTCGACTTCGTTGTAATCATTGACCAGTCCGCCGGGACTGATCTCCAGCCAGGCATTATTCTTGACGGGACGGGTGTAACTGACTGACTTCATGGGATATTTCATCCCGATAAAGAAAGCGATCACTGCCAGAATCGGAAAGATCAGGCAGCCGATTAACCAATAGTTTTTTTTCATTTGAAACTCCGTTTATCTATCAAATTGTGGGTAAATTCTATGTTTAATAAAACTGGCGGAGATGTAGGGGTTCGAACCCTAGAAGCGCTTATTAAACGCTTACACGATTTCCAATCGTGCTCCTTAAACCAGCTCGGACACATCTCCGCAAAATCGAGGCTCATGCTTTTTTCCATGTCTATCCTGTCAATATAAAACTAATGCCTGAAATGGCGCAGACCTGTCATAACCATACTGATCCCCAGCTCATCACAGGCTGCTATTACATCGGCATCACCCTTTGAGCCGCCGGGCTGAATGACTGCCTTGATGCCGTGTTTGGACAGCAGCTCCACTGAATCCCTGAAAGGGAAAAAGCCGTCGGAAGCGCAGACTGCCTGAGTAAGGTTATGGCCAAAATGCAGAGCTTTGTTGATGGCAATTTCGGTGGAATCAATCCTGCTGGCCTGTCCCGTGCCCAGACCCAGAGTCCGGTCTTTGGCGCACAGAGCGATAGCATTGGATTTGAGGATGGAAACAGCTCTCCAGGCAAAACGCAGAGCATCCATCTCGTCAGGATTAGGCTTGCGCTCAGTGACAATCTGCCAGTCTTGTTCAGAAGCTATGGCATCGTCCCACCCCTGCAACAGATAGCCGGAAATGATACTCCTAACTTCATATTCAGAGCGCTCCGACTTTAACAGCGCTGGATCAAAACTGACCAACCTTCTGTCCTTGCGCTTTTTCAGAGTTTCCAAAGCGTCAGTTTCATAAGCCGGAGCAATGATAATTTCACTGAAAATTTCGTTGATTTTAGTGACTGTAGCAAGATCCAGAGCCCGATTGACTATGATAATTCCCCCGAAAGGTGATAGCGGATCTGTCTCAAAGGCTTTCTGATAGGCATCTGTGAGGTTTGTTCCGCTCCCGATTCCGCAGGGATTGGTATGCTTGAAAATCATGGCAGTGGGCTGTTCAAACAGCATTATTGCCTTAAGAGCGGCATCCAGGTCCAGCAGGTTGTTGTAGGACAAAGGTTTTCCATGCAGCGTAGTCCAGCCCCGGGTCGTGTTACTGAAATATCCCGCCTGCTGATGAGGATTTTCGCCATAGCGCATGCTCTGAACCAGCGGCGCTTGAATGTTCAATTCATGTAAAATCGGCTCTGCTTCATCGTCAGACGGCACTTCCTTCGCCTTCAGAGATTTACTGAAATAGGTAGAAATCGCTCTGTCATAGCATTCCACTTGCGCAAATGCCTTGTGGGCAAGTTTCTTTCTCAGATTGAGTGAAGTCGTTCCTGTTTCTTTCAACTGAGTAATGACAGCGGCGTATTCCTGCTTTTCAGTCAGGATGATCACATGTTTGAAATTCTTCGCAGCAGAGCGGATGAGAGTGGGACCGCCAATGTCAATATTCTCGATGATTTCTTCTTCTGTGGAAGCAGGATTAGCCGCCGTCTTTTCAAATGGATAGAGATTAACCACAACCATCTCTATAGGCTTGATTTCATGTTCCTGCAACACATTATGATGCTCTTCGATATCCCTGTCTGCCAAAATGCCGCCATGTACTTTGGGATGCAATGTTTTGACTCTTCCATCCAAAATCTCAGGGAATCCGGTCCAATCAGTTATCTGGATGATGTGCAGACCCTTATCTGTTAAAAACTTGGCAGTTCCGCCGGTCGAGATTATCTCAAACCCTATGGAAATCAGTTCCTTAGCTAAATTGTCAATACCTGTTTTGTCGCTGACACTGATTAATGCATATTTTTTCATGCTTTTTTATCCTCTGTTAATGTGTTTAACAATTCCGGCAGGTCATCTTTTTTCATAATAGCATCCATTTGCTTATCCATCTTCTGGTTAGTATACATTTCCATGGTAACTCTTACATAGTGTTTTGCTTCAACGTGTTTCAATGCTTTGTCCTTGTACTCGAGAATTGCCACCAAAACCATTCCGCTCAGGATGATGACCCAGTTCAGATAAATCCAGAACAGGAATATCGGCAAGGACTTGACCACTCCATACATAGCTTCTATATTGGTCAGGTTATACACATATAAATCAAATCCGCTTTTGGCTATTACCCAGACCAGTGTTGTCCAAAATGCTCCTTTGAATAAAGATTTTCTGCTTACCTTGGCGGAGGGTAATACCATATAGAGAAAGATCAATGCTAAAAACTGCATCAGAAAAGGCAAAATGACTATGAGTTGCTTTCGGAACAGCGGTAAATCCAGCAAGCTTGATACGATGGGTAGGGAAGAACTGGAAAATAAAACAAGGATGATAACAAACCCGAAAATGATGGTTCCAAAAAACTTAAGAAGCTGAGACAGCAGGTCTTTGGGAGGCTTGAATTCCATAATCAGAATGCGGTCAAAGGTGTCTCTGATTACTTTAAATAGCGAATATGACGTAATAATAGTCATAATCAGACTAAAGAAATTGAAAGTCACCTTCCTGGAAATCAATTGTGCAATCAGGTTTCCTACTTCACCCGTGGAAACAGGCATAAAATTTTCGTATAAATGGGTCTGAAACATCGGATTGGATGATAAAGATGAAATCTTGGGTATTAAAAACACAATAAAGAGCAGGAATGGGATAAATCCCAAAATTGTGATATAGGTCAAAGCAGCAGCTTCCTTGAGCACACCTTCCTGCATGACTTTTTTATAAAAGAGCGAGAAAAGTGCTGAGATATTCCGCCACATTAGCTTAAGTTTTTCTTTATTGGTCAGATGCGTCCGGGCATTTTTCAGATTAGCAAATAACCCTCGGGAATTCTTATAAATATGGGTCAAAAGTGTTCTTCCGAGCGGGATATTAGGTATGATTTTTTTTAAAATTCTTTTCATCTTATTCATTCCTTAAGGCGATTACGGGGTCCAGATTGCCGGCTCTGACAGCAGGCATGATGCCGAATAGCAGTCCTACTCCGACTGATACAAAGATGGCGGCGTAGATCATGCTCAGCGATGCCACCAGTTCCATGCTCAGATATTTTCCCACCATGTTCAGAATGGCATAGCCCAGAACGATTCCGACCACTCCGCCCAATGTGGTGATCAGA
>JAWOHU010000283.1:0-5895 GCA_046485025.1 Cloacimonadaceae bacterium (SeqCode)
TGAAAAGAAATATTTTAATAGGGCTGATTTGTCTGCTGGTAATAGTGAGTTTCAGCTCCTGCAAGAAGCAGTCAAGCAAATTAACACCCGTGACAGTGACTCTGGATTGGACGCCCAATACAAATCACACGGGACTCTACGTGGCTTTGGAACAGGGACTTTTCCGGCGTGAAGGATTGGATGTCAAAATAGCTCAGCCCGGACATGGCTATACAGATCAGATTGTGGCGACCGGGAAGAGCGAATTCGGCGTTTCCTATCAGGAAAATGTCACCCGCGCCAGAGCTGAACAAATGCCGCTGGTCTCAGTCGCAGCCGTGATTCAGCATAACACATCAGGTTTCGCTTCTCTGAAGGAAGCCAATATCACAACCCCCAAAGACTTTGAGGGCAAGCGTTACGGCTCCTGGGATTCGCCTTCGGAACAGGCTGTTCTCTCCGCTGTTATGTCAAAAGCCGGAGCTGATTTTAGCAAGGTTCAAATAATTTCAGGCATCACAGATTTCTTTTCCACAATCGGCAGAGACGCTGATTTTGAGTGGATTTATGCAGGTTGGGACGGAGTTGAAGCCAAGTTGCGCGGGATGGAACTGAACTACATTCCGCTTGTGGAATTGGAGTCAGCTCTGGATTATTACACGCCGGTGCTGATTACCAGCGAAAACTTCATCACGAACAATCCTGATTTAGTTAAACGCTTTCTGAAGGCGGCTTCGGAAGGTTATGAATTTGCCGTCAGCAATCCTGACGCGGCAGCCGAAATTCTGCTCAAACACGCTCCGGAACTGAAGCCTGAACTGGTTTTTGCCAGCCAAAGATATCTGGCAGACAAATACCGTGCAGAAAGTCCCCAATGGGGTCTGCAAAAGCCGGAAGTGTGGCAGAACTTTATGGATTGGATGGTCGGACAGCAGTTGATTGCAGCACCAATCGAGATTGACAGAGCGTTTACCAACGATTTTTTGCCTGCGGAAGAAAAACAATAACTGAATGAAACCGCTGCTGAGGGTCCGGGACTTGTGCAAATCCTTTCTGTTTGAAGGTCGCGAAGTGCTCGTCCTGAAAGATATTTCCTTCGATGTTAATGAACATGAATTTGTCAGCATAATCGGTTCCAGCGGATGCGGTAAAAGCACTCTGCTGGAACTGATTGCCGGCATCACGATTCCGGATTGCGGCAGTATTTTCAAGCACGATGCCGAAATTTCCGGACGTGCCGGTTTCGCAGGCTACATGCCGCAGGAAGATTTGCTCCTGCCCTGGCTTTCGTTAATGGAAAATGCCATTTTGCCTGAACGGATACAGCATCAAAACATTGCTGCGGCTAAGGAAAAAGTCATGAAACTGCTGCCGGATTTCGGTCTGGAGGGATTTGCTCATCACAAGCCTTGGCAGCTTTCCGGCGGGACGAAACAGCGCGCAGCCTTTCTGCGTACCGTGATGTCTGAAGCCGAAATCCTGCTGCTGGATGAACCTTTTGCCAATCTCGATGCCCTCACCCGGCTCCAGATGCAGAGTTGGCTGCTCGACATTCAACAGAAATTAAAAAGAACCATCATCTTTGTGACTCATGACATTGATGAGGCAATCCGGCTCTCTGAAACGATTTACGTGATGGACAGCCAGCCGGCGCCCTTCATTTTTCAGACAATAGTGCCGCCGGAATTGCATCAAGCAAACAGTGACATCTCGCATCCGCTCTGGGCTGAGCTGAGATCGGAACTGACCCGGAAGCTGCTCAAGTAGTCATATCTGGAGGAGATTATTTCAGAATTAATTTAGTGTATTTAGTCTTTTTAGTGTATTTAGTGTTCCTATTTTACTATAAAAATATTACTTAATCTATTGTCTGAATATCTATCTGCTGCAGTTCGAGAATGCGGTCACGCAGTTCGGCGGCACGTTCGAAATCAAGCTGTTGAGCCGCTCTGCGCATTTCCTTTTTCAAAACTTCAACGATTTTGTCTTTATTATCCAGTTCCAGATATTCCATGAAGTCGGCTTTTTCTTTCTTGGCAGAGGGTTTTTCCTTGTCCATTTTATCATAACCTTCCGCCACGGAAGTTGCCAGCTCAATCTGCTCAAGGGTTTTCATAATGGTGACAGGCGTGATGCCGTGCTCCTCGTTATATCGGATTTGCCTGGCCCGACGGGAATTTGTGATGGCAACAGTCTCTTTGATAGCATCCGTAATGTCATCAGCATAAAAGACGACCTTGCCGTCCACATGTCTGGCAGCACGTCCTGAAGTCTGTATCAGAGAACGGGTTGATCGCAGGAAGCCGGTCTTATCAGCGTCCAGAATTGCCACCAGAGACACCTCAGGCAGGTCAAGTCCTTCCCTGAGTAGATTGATGCCAACTATGACGTCAAACTCTCCCGTCCTGAGCCCTCTGATGATTTTCACGCGCTCGATGGAATCGATGTCGCTGTGGAGATAGCGGACTCTGATTCCGGCGTTGCCAAGATAGGTGCTGAGATCTTCCGCCATGCGTTTGGTGAGCGTTGTGACAAGGATTTTGTGTCCCTTGGCAGTTCGCTCTCTGATTTGTCCAATCAAGTCATCGACCTGGTGCTTAATAGGCTTGATTTCAATTTCGGGGTCCAGCAGACCGGTGGGGCGGATAACCTGCTCTACGATTTCGCCTTTGGTCAGTTCCAGTTCATAATCTGCAGGCGTGGCGGAAACAAAGATGACACGTCTCATATACTTTTCAAATTCATCAAAACGGAGGGGTCTGTTGTCAAAAGCAGAAGGCAGCCGGAAGCCGTATTCCACCAGGTTTTTCTTGCGGGTGTAGTCTCCTCCGTACATGCCGTGCACCTGTGGAATGGTAGCATGAGATTCATCAATGACAAAAAGAAAGTCCTCGGGATAGTAGTCCAGAAGGCAGTTGGGAGGCTCTCCCGGCTTGGCTCCAGTCAGGTGACGTGTGTAATTTTCAATGCCGGAACAGAAGCCCAGTTCACGCAGCATTTCCAAATCAAACATAGTGCGCTGCTTCAGTCTGTCAGCCTCGACGTAGCGCTGGTTCTGCAGATACCAGGCGACCCGTTCCTGCATTTCCAACTCAATGGAGCGCAGGGCATCTTCCATTTTATCTTCCGCCATGATGAAGTGGATGGCGGGGTAGACTGGGTACTCCTCAACCTTGCCAAGTGACTGGTAGGAAATGGGATGCAGCTTTTCCAGGTTAACGATTTCGTCACCGAAGAATTCTACTCTCAAACAGTGCTCAAGATAGGCGGGATAGATGTCTACAATGTCACCCCGCACCCGGAATGCGCCATGCTGAAAGGCTATGTCATTGCGGGCGTAATGTGCCGTAACCAGTTTCTGGATGAGGGTTTCGCGGTCCATTTTGTCGCCGACTTTGACGCGGATGAGTGCTTCTCTGTATTCTTCCGGAACTCCCAAACCGTAAATGCATGAAACAGACGCCACTATGATGACGTCTTTCCTTTCCATTAGCGACATAGTGGCACGCAGACGCAGTTTTTCTATCTGTTCATTGATATCGGAGTCTTTTTCAATGTAGATATCCTTGCCCGGGATGTAGGCTTCAGGTTGATAATAGTCATAATAGCTGATAAAATATTCCACGGCGTTGTCTGGAAAAAGTTGTTTGAGCTCGCCATAAAGCTGTGCTGCCAGAGTCTTGTTATGTGACAGGACGAGGACAGGTTTGTTGCTGCGGGCTATGACATTGGCTATGGTAAAGGTTTTGCCAGAGCCAGTCACTCCCAAGAGCACCTGAAATCGCTTATTTTGTTCAATTCCTATGACCAGTTCATTAATTGCTTCCGGCTGGTCACCACAGGGTTGGTAGTCTGATACAAGATTAAATATCGGCATCTTATTTCTTCCATTTCTTAGGATTAATTATATATTGCAAATTACCAAAAGGAATCATGAATTGAATGAATCCCTGCGAACTTTGGGCATCTATTACGCTCAAATAGACAAATCCCAAGTCATAAAAATTAAACACTGTTATCTTCTGAGCAAAGTACTTTTTAAAAAAAGATCCTGACATTTCGATCATATCACTTCCGGGTCCTTTGTATTCAAAAGCTGATAGGGGAATCACCATACTTACATTCATTGTAACGAGGAAAAGCGGGTTCTCTGTTTGTACACGTGACTTGTATAAATCTGCCAGAAAGCCTGACTCAAGTGAATCTGCCAATGTGATAATCCGGAATCTATCCTGAAATCCCATGTTCAAAACAGACCGGGCAGGCAAATTCCAGGCAAGCATTACTGAAATCAATAAAAGCACTAAGCAACAAAGATATTTCTTACTCATGATTTTCACCAACCAACAAATCCTGTGATAACACTCCTTTAAACATTATGCTTGACTTTACATCATATTTCGAATTAGTGGACTATAATTCAAAATGAAAGATTTTGTCGAGAATAAAGATGACAGAAGGAAGAGAAAATGGCACCCACAGAAGATTTCCAGGTAAATTATGAGAATATGCTCAAACTCGGCTATGCAGTCGTGGACATCAGATACAAGGATTATGACGTCCTGCCGGACAGCCAGAAGCTGATAATCGCCAAGGTGGATAATGACAGGGATGAATTCTATGCAATGATGCTAAAACAGTACACCGGCAGTGAGTTCAAACCTAATGAAATTCATGAAATCTGGACCAACATCCTCAAGCATAAAATCAGCATGAGCAGCATGCTCAATCGTGACATAGCCATCAAAGTCGCAGCCCTGGATTATTTTGAGACTGTCTATCTGAAGAAATGACAGAACAGACATTGCTGCTGATCAAGCCCAATGCCACCCGCAAGGGGCACATTGGCGAGATTCTTTCTATCATAGAAAAAAACGGCTATAAGATTCTCCAGCTCAAGTCGTTTCACTTTGACAAGGCTCTGGCGGATAAATTCTATGCAGAGCACATAGGCAAGGAATTCTTTGACAGGCTGGTCAGTTTCATGACTTCCGGGATGACGGTTGCCGCCTTGCTGGAAAAGGAAAACGCCGTGCCTGAACTGCGGGAGCTGATTGGCGACACCAATCCGGAAAAGAGAAAGCCAGGCACCATCCGTTATTTTTATGCCGATACCGTGACTGAAAATGCAGTGCATGCCTCTGACTCGCATGAGCATGCGCTGCACGAAATCAGTCTGATTTTCCCCTCATAACTTAAATTCCACCAGCAGACTCAGAGACTTGATAGTCTCGCCCTTGCCTTTGATTTCATTATCCCCATTCAGATCCACATAGCGTTCAGAGTATCTGCCGGTCAGAACACTAATTCCGGAAAGCCGCCAGGACAAAGTGCCTTTGATCGATGCAGAGGGCGTTTGTAACCTATTTGTAGAAAAATAGGGAACGTTATACTGACTGTAGCTGAAAGACGCTGCTTCCAGATTTTTAATCAGACGCGAGTCAAAGCTGATTTCTCCTGTGATGGATTTGCCGGTGTTTGTGATGTCGCCATACATATCCTGAAAAGAAGCGCTGACAATAATGCTTTCGGCGATGTCGGCTGCGATTCTGCCATACCAACCGAGGCAGGATTTGACCTCGCTCAGCATTTGTTCTTTAGTCACCAGAACCGTGTCTCCGACTACAACGGAGCGCTGGTCTTCATAGAAGTGGTCAAAGTAGGCAGGGAGAAATTCGTTGGTATATTTTCTGCCTTCCAGGTTGAGGTCGAAAAACAGCAGGCGGGTATAGAAACCCGGATAGATGACTCCAAAGCCGTTATCAGTGATTTTGGCATATTCACCATAATGTTCAAACTTGAAATTTTCCTCATCCAAAAGCGGAATGGAGAAATTCAGGCCGATAATGGACATTGACTTGTCACTGCCAAAACGACAAAGCGGAAGTATTTCATTGTCCAGCAGATAGACCAGTT
>JAWOHU010000027.1:0-6234 GCA_046485025.1 Cloacimonadaceae bacterium (SeqCode)
AATTATTTGAGTCAGGCAGTAAAGTAGCTCGGCACCTCATTTTACATAACTACCCTCATAGTAGCATCGTCTGTTGACCTCACTCTGTGCAAAACACTCCAAGTCATTGTCCCCGCATAACTTGTCCATAAATCCAAGTCGTTATTTACTCGATATCCAGTCGATATCCAGTCGAATTAAACCCGACTGGATATCGACTGGATTATGATAAAATATTGACGTGGCTTTATGGGTGATGTCTGAATGGAGAAAGCGTTGGAAAAGAAACGGCGGTTTTCCATTTTCCCTTGACAGCATAGGCAGATGTTTATTGTGGATTTTAGCTGAGAACTGGTTGAGCAGTGAAAATCAGAAGCTAAAACCGCCCGAACGACTCTAACATAAGACACAACAGAAGGTTATGAAGAAATTATTATATATCGATTTACCATTTTCAGAGACCGGAAATGTCTCCACTTCCCGCAGCCGCTTTATTTGGGAGGTTCTGCACCGGAACAGCGATGCGGATCTGCTGCTGGTCAAGCCGGAAGAATACATGACCCGCAACTATCCTGACCACACCGGCTATGAGCAGGTTTACGGGTTGGCTGCAACTGCCGTCAATCCGCTAAAACCCAAAGCCTTGTATCAATTCTCGCGGGAAAACACAGATAAGTTTGCCCAGATTTTACAGGCAAAAAGGTATGAAAGCATTGTCTTCCGCAGACCTGAATTTGCGCAGTTAATCATGCTGGCAAGAGATGTTCTGCCGGAATGCAATATCATCGTCGATGTGGAAAAACTTCCCTCTGAAACTGCTCTGGCGCTGTGGGAACAGAATCCCGTCTGGAAAAACAGAAAGGCGCAACTGGACTCAGTTCTGCTGAGAAATACCGAGAAAAAGCTGTTCCGTCAGGATGTTACCTTCCTCTTTGCCTCCCACAAGCTGAGACAAAGCTGCACACAAAAATACAATCTGATTGAAGACGACCCGCGCCTGGCTCTGCTGCCCAACTATCTGCCTGAGCAGGATGCAGCTGACCTGAAACACGATATTAAAGAAGAAGAAAAATTCCTGCTGCATGATAATTTCATCCTGTTTTACGGCAATCTGGATGAACCTTCCAACCTCGACGCTTTCCTTTATCTCTGCAAGGACATCTATCCGCGTGTGTCACGAAAAATGCAGGAAAAAAACGTTAAGATTTACATCGTGGGCAGAAATCCCCAAAAGCTGCACGACCAATACTGCGGCGGCAGAATCAAGCTGGTCGGCGAAGTGGAAAACATCTTCGCCTATATCCAGGCAAGCCAGTTCGTCGTCTTGCCCTTCAGGCTGCCGGTAGGTTCAGGAAACAGGATTCTGGAAGCGGCAATGCTGCAAAAAGCTGTGCTTACCACCTCCTATGGCGCTGCCGAATTTGAACTGAAACCTGAAGAAATCGCCGTGGAAGACAAGGTTGACGGCTTTTGCAACCGTCTGTCAGAACTATTGCAGAAACCGCGTCTGGCTGCTGAACTTGGCAGGAATCTATTTAATGCGGTGAAGTATAACTACAGCAAAGAGAAAATTGAAGATGAGCTGATCGCGCTGCTGAACAAGCAATCGGAGACGCACAAGATATCTGCCGGCAGTTCCAACCTGAACATTGCGCTTATCACTAATAACTTCCGTCCCGAATCTGACAAGCTGAGTTATCATATCTGGCAACTGGCAAAGAAGCTTTCTGAACAAAGCGAAGTGACCATCTTCTGTCCCCGCAGAGATTATAAACCAAAGCTCGAAACCATAGATAACATCAGGATTTACAGGCTGTTTGATGTATGCAACTATCCGATAGAATTTCCAAATTATAAAACCCGAACTCTCTGTCCGGAACTCTTTTTCCGCCTGCTCAAACCGGAATTTCAGATCATTCAGTGTTATCCGGGCTTGAACAGTAACTTCACGCTGGCGTTCTGCGCAGCAAAAATCAGAGAAATTCCCATTATCCTGAACGTGTTTGATTTTCAGGACTATGAACAGCTCTTCCGCGAGTTGGGAAAGGTGGATTCCGAAGTGCTCAGCCAGGTGGAAATCAAATGGCTGGACAGAGTTCTGCTCAAAAACACGGACTATCTTTTCACGGTCACGGAAAAAGAATATACCATCCTGCGCAAGTTCAATCAGCGCCTGGAACATATCCCCCTACCGGTTGACATGCAGGATTATGAGATTGAACTGCCATCCGTGCGTGAAAAATATGGCATTAGTAAGGATGCATTTGTCTTTCTGATTTTGGGCAAAATCGCCTATTTGAAAGGTCACGACCTGGCACTCAAAGCCTTTGTCAAAGCGCTTCCGGCTTTTCCAGACGCCAGGCTGGTAATGGTTGGCAAAAATGATGTTGAGCCGGATTATCTTGAAGATCTGGAAGCCTTTATCGGCAAGGAAGCTCTACAGGAAGAAATCATCTTTACAGGTGAAGTGGAAAAGGAAGAAGTCTGGTCCTGGCTGAAGGAAGCTGATTTACAAATCATTCCGGCGCGCCTGATGAATGTCAGCAATGTGGTCATCGAAAGCTGGGCAAGCGGAACGCCTGTTCTGCAAAGCGATGCGGTTGACCCCAATCTGGTCATTGAAGGTGTGAACGGCTATCTCTTCCGCTCCCAGGATATTGAAGACCTGGCTTTGCAGATGCAGAAAGCCTTTTCACAAAGAGCAAAACTGTCTGTCCTGGCAGAACACGGCAAAGCCATTGTCAAAGATAAATACACTTTTGACTATCTGCTCAGACGCTACACTAAAGTATATAAACAATTGACACTGGACACGTGATGTAATAATAGGTTCAAAATTCAATCTGACAAGATGAGGTGAAAAGATGAACGTAAACTTTTATGAGCAAGGCAAGGTCGGAGTTATGGAGTTTCAGGGACGCCTGGACGCTTACTATGCTCCCGAACTGAAACAAAAATTCGAACAGATTATTACTAAAACCCCTTATGTCGTTTTCGATCTGCGCGGCTGTGATTTCATTGACAGCACGGGATTGGGAATGATTGTAGCGTGTCTGAAATCAGCTACTCAGGCAGGTGGAGATATTCGTCTGGTGGGTCTGCAGGAGAAACCTAAAATGGTGTTTCAGATTACCCGGGCTTATAAGATTTTCCAGTTTTTTGATAAAGTGGAAGCAGCCATTGCCAGCTATGCCGCGGAGTCAGATACTTAAACAAGTTTTGATCAGATAGCAGAATCCCTTTGGCAGAAACAACCAAAGCTCACCTCATACTGATTGGGGGCGGAACCTGTTCCGGAAAAACCACCATCGCCCGTGCCATCGGCAGAAAAATCGGCGATTCCAAAACCGTCATTATCTCACACGACAATTACTATCTGGACCTCAGCCACCTTTCGCCGGAAGAAATCAAACAGGTCAATTTTGACCATCCCGACGCCATTGATCACGAATTCCTGCTCTCAGACATCAGAAAAATGCTGAGCGGAAAAGCTGTCACCATCCCTGACTATAATTTCATCACACATGAAAGAACCCAGGGCGTCACTGTCATAGACAATCCTGATGTAATTATTCTGGAAGGAATTTTTGCGCTTTATTATGCCCGGCTATTGGGTCTGGCAGACCTCAAGATATATGTCGATACAGATGCCGACCTGCGCCTTTCCAGACGTATCAGAAGAGATATTGAGGAACGCGGATACGAACTGGGCAGAGTGCTCAGCATGTATCTGGAAACCGTCAAACCTTCACATGAAGCTTTCATCGCTCCCACCAAAAAGAGCGCCGATTTCATCGTTCCCGGCGAAAAGGAATTTGACCGTGTCCTGATTATGCTCAACAGCTATCTCAAATATGAAATGATCAACCGCGGGCAGTGACTTTTTTCCAGGACACGAAAATAACCAAACACACAAAAGATAGATTTTTTTACGTGTCAGGCTGAGCAGAGTCGAAGCCTGGAAAATGGCGGTGTCTGCCCTTCGACTAAGCTCAGGGTGACACCATAGTATATTTCATCTTGCAGTTAACTATAAAGTGCTGTGAACCCCAAATTGTCATTCCCGCGAAAGCAGGAATCTAAGATTACTTGTCCCACTGATACTTTTTCAACTCGATTTTGTATTCACTGACAAACCCGACGCCTTCAGCTTCCAGCATAGCTTTCTGCTCCTCCGCTCCGTTATAGACAGACAGAGCAATTTCGCCTTTGGCATTGATGACCCGGTGCCAGGGTAAATCATATTTGGCAGAGCAGGTATGCAGAATTCTGACAACTTGCCTGGCTCCATTGGGGAAACCCGCCAAACGTGCTATCTGACCATACGTGGCCACCTTTCCGTAGGGGATGTCTTTAATCACTTTGATAATCTTTTTTGTCATAATTCCTGCCCTTAATCCTAATATCATAGCTGCAGCCAGACCAATCCTGTCAACCTAATTCGCTTAAGTGGATTGCATTAGGAAAATTCATTCATTATCTATTCTAGTTTTTACTTGCTATTTTATTGATGTTTACTAATTTATAGTTTATAAGGAGATACAAATGGAACTATCAAAAGATTTTACGGATTCCATCCTCAGGAGAGTTCTGGACAGAGTTCTAGACACTATCACTCCAAAAGATGACACCCCTGATGATGACGGAATAATGGGATTGGTCAAACATGCAGTACCAGATGGTCAGGATAAGAATGACGCGGTTTTTAGCATCCTGTCCGGAGCTTTGGCTGGCGAAACTCGCCAGGCTCCAGGCTCAGAGGGATTGATGGATTTGCTCTCTGGAATGCAGACTGGAAGCAAGCAAACCCAGTCTGAAACAAGAAATACAGGCGGTCTGATGGACGTCTTGTCAGGCGTTATGAAAGGTGAGCAGAAGAACCCAAGTGCTTCAGCAACCCGTAACCCCATGCTCGATATGATCACTAACGCCATTGGCGGCGAAGGCATCCTGGGAGACTTAATAGAAAAAAACATGCGCAGCAAGGGACTCGAGGTCAACAAATTCGTGGATGCCAACGGAGACGAGATTCCTGATGATATTACTGACACTGTGATTGACAAAATTAAGGATTTCGTTGTGGACAAAGTCAAAGACAACCTGACCGGAAATACGACATCATAAAATGACCTGTTCAGCAAGTTTACGGAAATTCTAACTCCCGATAATTAAACAAGGATTGCTTTGGCAGTTAACTGGATGCATCATTCGGTAACCGGTGTTATGATTTTCGCTTGACACAAAAACCGACCCTAATTTTATGGCTAAACGGTGACGCGAGGTGGAGCAGCCAGGTAGCTCGTCGGGCTCATAACCCGAAGGTCAGAGGTTCGAATCCTCTCCTCGCTACCATTTTTTTTATGTGGCGGCGTAGCTCAGCCGGTTAGAGCAACGGAATCATAATCCGCAGGTCCGGGGTTCGAATCCCTGCGCCGCTACCAATAAGTTTACGCGCGCCAGTAGCTCAGTCGGATAGAGCATTAGCCTTCTAAGCTGAGGGTCAGGGGTTCGAATCCCTTCTGGCGTGCCATTAAAATCATTGCAGAAGATAGATAACCATGGTTTTGAGGTGGGGCTCAGACACTAAACACCCCAATCTTGATAAACTTGCATACCTGAATAGACTTTCCGACTATCTCTTTACGCTCGCCCGTTTCACAAACTTCAAGAAAAAAGTAAGGGAAGAGATTTGGAAATAATGCTACAATAAAAGTATGGGAATACTGCCCGAGAGAGAGCCAATTCATAATAAATATGAGAATCCTGACGAAGCTTCTCCTTTAAATATCGAAAGGAAAGAAGTTGTAACTCCTGTTTTGACACAATTCAAGGCTCAAGTTACAGATGATCAAGGTAACAATGTTATTAAAACACCAGAGTCTGAAAAAATCGATATTGTTATTCCTGCTTCTAGTGAGAAAGATCTTGAGATCGCGGTCAAGGGAGATAAAAGTGAATCTTCTGTTTGGTCTGCTGGTTACTGGTTAAGGATGTTTAAAAAGGCAGTTTATTATAGCTGGAAGGTTTTGTTTGATGGAGGTAAACAATGATTGTACCTGATGTAAATACAATTTTTGCATTTTTGATGTTAATCTTAATTTTAGTTTTTATAATGTCAATTGTAGGTTATATTGCATTTATAATTTTTAGATACCGTGGTAGGGAAGAACGATCAGTTGATTCTGTTTATTTACAGGTCTCTGTCCCTCGATTGAATGAAATTAAAATTGATGCTATGGAGCAGCTTTTTGCTTC
>JAWOHU010000048.1:0-12878 GCA_046485025.1 Cloacimonadaceae bacterium (SeqCode)
CCCAGATATGAGAAAGTGTTTTGAGGATATTCCGTCCACTCTGTCATATTAAATGTAGTGGAGGGACTGGCGACGTTGCTGTTCCTTACCCAGGTAACTTCTGCGCCCCACATGTCAACCTGGTCTACAATTCCGACCAGATCTATCATAACGCCGTTTCTGTATAGTGCTACAGCGTCATTGCCATTGAAGTTTACCACTTGGCTGGTGGTAGCCAAATCGACAAAAGCTTCGCCGGATAAGTTAGTTCCGCTGGATGTGCTATTGACGATTACATAGACGTCATTGTCAGCTAAAGTTCCGCTTAAAACCAGTTCGTTGCCAAAAGAGCCTGCACCATTGGTTTGTTTCTTTAAAGATACAGTGGAGAGGTCAACCGGAGAGCCGGTTCCGTTGAATATTTCAAGGGCTTTGTTATAGGAAGTGCCTTCCACATATTCAGAAATAATCAGATTCGTTGCCTGAGCCGAAAGCATTGCTGCCAGACTCACAAGCAGCAGGATAATTAAGCTGCGTAGTTTCATATAAGTATCCTCCTTACGGGATGAATTTAGTTAACATATATAAAAACGGTCCTGCCAAGAGCAGACTGTCATATCTGTCCAGCAAGCCACCATGTCCGGGGAACAGATTACTGCTGTCTTTAACACCGCCGGTTCTCTTTATCTTTGACTCCAGTAGGTCTCCAAGCTGACCAACCAGGCCAGCACTCAGAGCCACAAAGGCAAGCTGTTTCAAACTCCAGAGGTCACTTACAAAATAAATCAGAGCGCAAATAAAAAACGGAGCAACCAGTCCTGCGATAAATCCTTCCAGAGACTTATTGGGACTGACAGGAAAAATTCCTCTGCGCTTTCCGAACCTCATACCTATAAAATAAGCCGCGCTGTCAGTTATCCAAATTAAAACCAGCAACAGCAGCAGCAGCCTCTGTGCGTGAAATTCATAATCCAGCCTGAATATCAATCCGGAAAAATATCCTATGTAAATCCATCCGTAATTTGTCAACAAATAATCTGTCAGTTTTTGGGCAGGCTTTCTGCGCAGCAGCCAGAGCAGCGGACTCAACAGAATTGTCATCAGGACAACCACATCCATTGCATAGTAAGGTATGGAAAGCTTGTCCGGGACTGCTGTAATCAGGTACACAGTCAGGCAGAGTATAATATTCAGCAGGATTAATGTGAATTTATTGTCATGCAGGATAGTGTGATATTCCCACATCCCGATAACAGCTATAATCCCAAGCAGAACAAACAGATAAGCACCGCCTATATACAAAATAAAGAGTGACACAGGAATGCCGATTACTGCCAGGGTCAGTCTCTGAGCCAGGTCTTTACTCATCCACTCCGCCAAAACGTCTTTTCCTGTTCTGAAAATCCTTCAAAGCTATGACAAATTCCTTCTTATCAAAATCAGGCCAAAGCGTCTCTGTGACATAGATTTCAGCATAAGCAGCCTGCCAGATGAGGAAATTGGAAAGACGCAGTTCGCCACTGGTACGGATTATCAAATCGGGATCAGGAATGTCTTTAGTATAAAGATACTGGGATATGATGTCAGCGTCAATTAAAGCAGGGTCAAGCTTTTGAGACATAACATCCTGAGACAATGATTTGAAAGCATCAATGATTTCCTGCCTGCCGCCGTAGTTGAACATGACGTTGAAATGCAGACCTGTGTTGCTCCAGGTGCGGCTGGTGATTTTATGCGCCTTGGACAGATAGTTTTGGTCCACTCTTGCCTGACTGCCGATGATGCTGACATTCACGTTCTTGCGGTGCAGTTCGTCAATTTCTTTGTTCAGATACTCCATCAGCAATTTGAGTAAGCCGGAAACTTCGTCCTGAGGGCGAGTCCAGTTTTCTGTGGAAAAAGCATAAACTGAAAGGTGGGGGATATTTAGCTCGCCTGCCAGTTCAACTACCCGACGGACTGATTTAGCGCCTGCTCTGTGACCATAAAGGCGGGGACGGTGTCTTTGCTTTGCCCACCTGCCGTTGCCGTCCATGATGATGGCAACGTGCTGAGGCAGCCTGGTCAAATCAAGTTCGCTGATTAGTTTCTCTGTCTTTTTGTTCATTTGTTTTTGTCAATCCTCTGCCTGGCGCGTGCTTTCAGCCAAGCATAGATAAAACCGTCCAGTTCGCCGTTCATGACTTTTTCCGTGTTCCCGATTTCAAATTCAGTCCTGTGGTCTTTGACCATCTGGTAGGGCTGGAAAACATAAGAGCGGATTTGATTACCCCAGCCGATGTCAGTCTTGGAACTTTCCATTTCTTTCTTTTCCTTGTCCCGCTGCTCTTCGAAATGCTGATAGAGACGGGATTTCAGGATTGCCATGGCTTTTTCCTTGTTCTGGATTTGGGAACGCTCATTTTGACAGGAAACAACAATATTGGTAGGCAAATGAGTGATGCGGACTGCGGAATCAGTAGTATTGACATGCTGCCCACCTGCTCCGCTGGCACGATAAGTGTCCACTTTCAGGTCTTTGGTTTCGATTTCGATGTCAATATCATCATCAATTTCGGGATAAACAAAGACGCTGGCAAAAGACGTCTGACGTTTGCCCTGAGCGTTGAAGGGAGAGATTCTGACCAGTCTGTGAATGCCGATTTCAGCTTTCAGCAGACCATAAGTATAAAGACCTTTGACTTCAACTGTAACACTTTTTACTCCGGCTTCTTCACCTGCCAGGCTGTCTATAACTGTGAATTCAAATGAGTTCTTTTCGGCCCATCTGGAATACATTCTGAGCAGCATTTCTGCCCAGTCCTGTGCTTCGGTTCCGCCCGCTCCGGCGTGAATGGAAAATACGGCATCGTTGTGGTCATATTTCTCGTTCAGCAGACATTCGACTTCCATCTTTTCCACAAAGGCTTTCCAGTCTTCCCAGTGGTCCAGAACCTCGGTATATAGCGGCTGATTAAAGTCTTCATCCAAGAGGACTATGTAAGTCTCAAGTTCTTCTTTGATGGTGTCAAGTTTGTCTATATGTTCGAGCTCTGCTCTTAATATGCTGATTTGTTTGGTGACTTTTTTGGCGTTGTTCTGGTCATTCCAGAAATCGGAGGCGTGCATCTGCTCTTCCAGCTTTTTCAGTTGAGCAGTCTTGCCATCCCTATCAAAGTAACCTCCGGATTTCAAAAATCTGTTCGGTCAGGTCATCCACTTCTTTCTTAAAATCAATGTAATCCACGCTTTTTCCTTTATTGTGTATAATTATAACTAACTAAAAACTATGAATTTGAGACAGCATTTTAGTCAAGAGGATTTCTGGTTGAGATGATTATTGACTTAACTGCAGCTTGACAAAATAGTGAATTATCCAGATTAAGTTTCCCGAGAGCGGGATTAGCTCAGTGGTAGAGCATTAGCTTCCCAAGCTGAGGGTCGCGGGTTCGAGACCCGTATCCCGCTCCATTTATTAATAAGGCTTCAGACCACTCACACAATTATGCATTGTAACTACCATAGAAACTAAGACGTTTACATTTAGGTAATTTGTATTTATTACTCAGAGTAAATCAGCTTATGATTGTCCTTGCTCTTCTTTGAACAAACGTGATAGCTCATCACGTGAGGTTTTCAGGCGATGAAGATTATCAATTATTCCGCGTAGTGTGAATAGGTGAATTGGCTTATTTAAAAAATAGTCTACGCCTAAAGCTGAGCACTTCAACATCATTTCTTTGTGACCTGCTCCGGTAAGAACAACTACATGAAAATCTGCGTCTCTAAGTGTCAATTCCGGTTTTTCTGAATCATGTGGTTGAGAGGACAGAATACAATCATATCTATGATTGGGCACTTCATGCTCGATTAAGTATTGAATAACTTCCATTCCATCCATTCCGGGCATTTTCATATCAAGGATGAGCAGAAAAGGATTGTGCTCATGAAATAAAAGCAAACCTTCCTGCGGATCTTGAGATGAAATTAACTCAAATGGCAGATTCTCCAAAGCAGCTTTCAGCGTTTCAATAACGATGGCTTCATCATCTATTATAAGTATTTTATCCATACTTTTCCATCCCTATGGAAGTTGGTGAAACCAACCAATACTAAAATTGTATTTTTCATATCCATCTTCAACATTCATATAACCAAGGCCAAATTTGACTCCGCTTCCTGCTTTTACCCAAATCCTCTGATTCAATTGGATACTATATACATTTTGATTGACTTCCAATAGATTAGCCTGTCCCAAATAAGCTTGCGCTCCTGTGGAAACAGTCAAAGTTGTCCAATATTTTTCCATAGTTCCGAACCTCAAACTTGCCATGACTGTATTTGACCAAATTTTCCCAGGGTCAGACCTGTTGAATAAATATCTGCCTTCCAGGATATAATGTGGTTTGTAATAGACTCCTCCAACAGACAAGATATAATCCGTTTTTTCCTCATCGTAGTAAATCACAGATTGACCTGCAACAAGGATAAATTGCGACTCTCTACCAAGCTTCAGGTTTATGTCGTTATCCAGTCTGAGTCTGCCCATCCACTGACTTTCAGTAGCTGCCTTGAGCGATGTATAAGTATAAAGTCTTTTAGTCCAATCTCTGTAATAAGCTGCCTGAATCCATCCGATTGTTACATCCCGGAGGGAAACTCCTGAGGCTAAGAGCAAAGTGTTTCCAGGGTTAAACTTATGATAATATTTCACCTCCGCACTTTTCCAAGCGTCATAATCACTATCCGGAGTAAGATAATCATAAGCCACTTCTGCTTCCAAGCTTTTCTGCGGATAATTTATCTCTGCCTTCAACAGAATTGGCCAAGCGATAGTAAACATAATTACCAGACTGATAAAATTCATTTTTCTCATTATTCTACCTTTTAAACGACGATGCCTTGTCCGGCGGTCATTAAACTTCCGTAGACAAGAACATTTTTCTCAAGTTTAATTCCCTTCTTTCCTATTGCAGTTTTATATTTACCCGGCATACCAATTCTGACACCGCTCTTAAGATGAATCTGTGATTGAGAAAACAGATTTTCTCTGATAAATGAATCTTCACCTACAACTACATCTTTTTCGCAAACGAGCTCACCGTATATGCGGACACCTTTTTCGATAACCAGGTTACCATAAACTTTTATGTCACCGTTAACCACAACTCCTTGTCGTATAACCAAATCAGACTTGACTATCATAGAGCTATTGACAACGCTGTAAGGAGGAACTGACATAAAAGACTTGGATATATACCAATTGAAATCAGTTACCTGTTTACTGCTATCGATCGTTCCATCAGGAAGCTCCACTGGTGGTACGCTGTCCTGTGTTTGGTTAAAGTTCGCTTCATAGGTAGCAATGGGCATTGCATACAGATTACTGAATTTGCATCCTTTTTTCATTTGCATAACATTGTTGCAAGTAGCTCTTTTACCCATTTGAACATCTTCACTGGCATTAATGCTACCATCAGAACTCACCCATTTATTTATTGAACTCTCTTTTCCCAACTTGATATTACCATTTACCTTGAGAATATCCAATTGATTATTACTGCCAATCTCTGCATCACCCTGCACATACACAGGTTGATTAAACACAGCTCTGCTGCCAGTCTTGAGATTGTTGTTCACAATCAGAAAATGTCCTGTTTTAGTTGAATCAGTTATGGACAAATCCTTATGGTAATCTATAGGAACCTGATTTCTGAATTTAACAGAACCGCTTTTAGCTGCTTCTGCACTAACCAGATAGGGTTTTAGCTCTTCCATAAAATGTTTGTCAAAAAACTTAGGGTCCCTTATGTAATCCTGATTGATAAACAAGGGTTTATTATCTTTGGGATTCAAAAGTTCCCTGAAAGCAGGAATAAAAGGTAGAACAATCAAGATCAGGAACACTATGATTAACAAAATTATGCCCAATGGCTTTCCAAAAAATGCGCTGGCTTTGGCAAAATTATTATCAGGTTGCTGTGAAGTCTCTTCTCTCATATTTTGTTCGGTTAATGCATTATCCTCACTGATACTGACAGGTTCATTGGCAGGATTCGCATAAGGATCTGCTGCCCAAGCAACTGTAATACTTCCAAACACAAATACTGATGCTAACAGGATAAGGACAAATTCTCTTTTTAACATATTTATGCCGCCTTTCTATATCGGGTAGTTTTTTCCCAATGTGGTTTTCTTTTAAATATGGAATCTATAATAGCCTGAAACCCTCCCAAGGCAGTACTGAAGAGATATACGATGAAACTAACAACGATTAAGGGTATCAGCCGCAATCTTTCTTTCCCGCCATCAATCAAAACCCCGACTGCCATTTGGAAGAATGGACCTGTATTGCCAAACAGATTATATACAGCCAGGATTAACAAGACCAGACTACTATGCATAATGTTCATTGCTCCCAGGTAAAATAGCAGCAATGAAGCCAGCAATCCTAACATCAGAATCAGAGGGAGAAGGTATATGCTCAAAAGCAGAGTGCCGTCAAGCTTCTCCCGCCAGGTCAAAAATCTTGATTTTAAGATGGGTATGATGTATTTTATAAAGCAAAGTGTATGTCCTCTGGACCAGCGGTTGACTTGTTTTGAACGAACTCTCCAGCTTTCAGGTGCTTCTTCATAACACTCCAGCCGATTAGCATACAATACTTTCCACCCATTTACGTATAATTTGAAGGTAAATTCTGTATCTTCAGTCAGATTAGTTACATCAAAACTACCCAGGTTTTTCGTTACTTGCCTGCGAAAAGCACCGACAGTACCACCAAATTGAGGAATCAAGTGCAGATTAAATCTTGCCTGTTGGTCAATTTGATAACCGCCAGTCCTTTCCAGATCAAGTAATCTTGCCAGCGAATTATGCTCTATGTTTAAGGGAATAACTCTACCCATCACAGCTCCGACTTCAGGATCCATAAAACATACTGCTAAATCACGGACAATATTTCGGGGTGGAATATAATCAGCGTCAAAAACTACAATGATATCGCCTTTGGCTTGTTCCATAGTTTCATTTAATGCTGCAGGTTTTCCACGACCACCATTATTACGATTAAATGGTTTTATTCTATCCGGGTACTGGTCAGCAAATTGCTTCAAAATTTTTCCCGTATTATCATCAGAATGGTCATTAATTGGTATTATCTCAAGCTTTTCCGCAGGGTAATCCAGCTTTAGCATAGCTTCGATTGAGAGCTGCACCACCTTTTCCTCATTATGCATGGGAATTAATACAGTAACGGATGGAAGCATGATATCAAGAATATCCTGGTAATAAAGTGCCTGTTCACCATAAGCGCGGTTCAGCGTGAAAATGATACTGCGCAAGGCATAAATCACCATTAATAGAGCAGCAAAGAAAATATAGCCTTTTAAGATGAGTATAACCATCGCCATATCCTTCCGTTTTTATAAATTCCTGGCGCGACCAGACTAATAAAATAACTGTAAAAAGCTATCATAAATACAAAATCAAAAAATGCCCCGAAGATGAAATACAAAAAAGCCATCCATAAATACGAGAATTTCGCTAAGATAAACAAGAACAGTGCATATCGTAAGCTGCCAAAGATGTATGTATAAATCAAAGTGAACAAAATCAGGAGTGCTTTTTTTACGATGGAAACAGGAAGAGGCATTAAGGCAAAGACCAGCATTGCAGGTATTGCTATCCACATCCCGATTTCCGCACTTAGATACAAAATTGAAAAATCGTTCAGGTTATACGGAAAGTGAGTTCCCCATAACCAGAAATACAGACATCCAAACAAACTTAGAAAGGCAGCAACTTTTCCTGCCAGTCTGATGGGAAGGGGTATCTTTCTAATAAATATTGAAATCAACAATACAATCACTGACGCAATTGCCACAATTTTCAGCAGAAATAGCGATGGGTAAATGCCTTGACCAACCAAAACCCAGGCATCGTGTCTGAACAGTGATATTTGACTCATTTTTAAAGCTGGCACATGATCTTGCAAGATTGCAGCAGCAAATTTGGAATAATAAAACGTTAGGCTATCAAGAAAAACGAAAACCAAAACCGTAAAAATACCAAACAAAATCAAGTGTGATACTATTCGCCAAAAAAGACTTCCATAATGAAGCTTGCGATAGGCCCGATGGTATTCAACACTTAACAACTGATTTTGGTTATAATTCACATCAGAATTTTCCACTAATACCCTCTTTTCTTTCAATTTGGTCTAATTCTAAAGTTCTCAATATCAATATTAAATACATTTTAGCAACCCGTATAAGTATTTCGTAGTTGCTGATACTTGTCAAGTTAAATCTTTATGTATGTGGTTTTCCTCCCATTTTTCATATGAACCTATTTTTATCCTGCCAAGGTTCAGAATCTTGACCCTCATAATCATATACTATAATCATACTTTGTCCATATAGCAAAAAACTTTTTTTTGGCTCCCTTTTTCCAAAGTAAATCAAAAGCATATCAAAAGGACATCTAAAGTATATTAAAAGAATCTATACATACATTTGATATACATTTGATATACATTTGTCTTACTTTTGATATACTTTGGCTTAAGAGGAAGACCCGTCCTGAAATATGGTAAAAAAATATTTCAGATTGACAAAAACAGAAGCAGGTAATATAAGGAAAAGCAAATTAATAAACCTTGGGTGAAGGTATAGGAATTAAAAAATGATGAGGAACATACAGCCATATTTATTCACAATATTAGCTTGTATTTTTTTAACATCTGCATGTGCTCAGAATGGTGTGCAAAGGCATTATGCTATCCCTAAAAGCGGCAATATCACTGTTATTCCGTACCACATAAATCTTAGTTGGATTGATTATTTAAGAAAAAATCCACCGAATGGCTACTGTGCAGACTGGCTCAAATGGTATCTGGCAAACCTCAATTATCCTGATAAATATAATCTGACAGGCACAATTTATGACTACAGTCTCGATTATAATGGAATCTGGTCGCATCAGGAACATTATGATTCAGCTGACAGCTATGCAGCAAGTTTTCTGATTCTGCTCAGAGACTATTTACTCAAGGGTGGGTCTCTTGAACTGACCCGGAATGACCTTGCCAGGATAGAAGACATCGGATGGGTGATTTTGATTTTACAAAATCCGGATGGAACGATAAAAGCACGTCCTGACAGTGACATTTGCTATCTGATGAATAATAGTGAAGCTCTGGCAGGACTTTATGCATTTTATGATTTAACAGAAATCCTGGGCTTGAGCAAAAGCAAACAATTTCTGAACGCAGGCATGAATTTACAAACAGCTTTGAATATAAGATGGAAGGACGGAAAACAATTTTACTGGGCAATTTCATCAAATGAAAGCTGGAGCAGTAATAGCGAAAATATATATCCGGATCGCTTGGCACAACTGTATCCGATTGCATATGGGGTGTTACATCAACAACCCAAGACCAGACAACAATTGTGGAAACAATTTTCCTTGTCAAGGAAAGAACTTGGTAGTAAATTGTCCGATGAGCAAAGGTTGGTTTATAATTGGGCAAAAGAGGCTGTGCAATGAAAGTCATGATAGTTTTTGGAACCCGACCGGAACTTATAAAGTTTGTACCAGTAATTTATGCTTTAAGAGATAAACATGAATTATCTGTGGTGCATACTCTGCAGCATGAAGAACTGACTGATGATATTCTGGAATTCTTTAAAATCAAACCCGATTATTACGTTCCGGATATTCTGAATATCACTAATCGAAAAGCAGCCAAACACCACTTTGAAGGGGACTTACCCAATTTAATGCGTAAGTTTAAACCGCATTTGGTAATAGTTCAAGGTGATACTTTAACAGCTTTTTTAGCTGCCCTGACTGCTTTTGACCAACAAATTCCTGTTTTACATCTGGAGGCGGGATTAAGAACAGGTAATCGTTTTTCACCCTATCCGGAAGAGACCTTTCGGATGTTAATCACGCAAATTGCGGAATTTCATTTTGCTCCTACTGCCAGAGCAGCAAAAGAGCTAATTGATATAAATGTCCCCAGGGATAGAGTTTATATTACCGGAAATACAGTTATTGATGCTGCAATCCTAACCAGTAAGATCTTAAATGATGACATTCTTGAACATGCCATGAACAAATTATGTAAGAAAAAAGACAATTCTGAAGTGATGAAAAACCTTGTATTAGTTACTGCTCATAGAAATGAAAACATTGGCAAACCACTCAAAAGAATATGTCAAAGCATTCTTTATTTAAGTCGTGATTATCCGGAGTTACAATTTGTCTGGCTAATGCATCGCAATCCCAAAGTCAGGAGTATTATATTAAAAGAATTTTCCCAAAAACCAGACAATATCTGCATAATAGAAGCTGTTTCCTATCCCTTGATGATTTGGATGATGAACTGGGCAAAATGTATTTTGACAGATTCCGGCGGGATTCAGGAAGAAGCAACTGCTTTGCACGTCCCGATTATTATTTTGCGTGACCATACAGAAAGGCCTGAAGTTCTGCATGCGATTAATGCATACCTGGTGGGGAGCGATATTGATTTGATTGTCAGTTCCTTTCACAGTATTATAGGCGGCGCAAAAAAAATCACACACCAGCCCAGTCCTTTTGGAGACGGAAAAACATCTATCAGATTAAAGAAATTCCTGGAAAATAAAGAAGTTATTCAATTCCTGACAGAGTATCCCGCTATGGGAAACAAGATATTCAGTAATAATGAAGAGTGGATAAAAGTAGACTGATGAAATGAGAGGTAGCATGAAGTTTGTGATTTATTTTTTAACTTTCTTATTATTAATGATTCCATGTGTGGCTTTTTCTCTGAGAATTAATGAAGTCTGTTCCAGTAATACATCTGTGATCCAGGATTATTACGGTTTGTGGAGTGATTGGATAGAGCTTAAAAATACAACTGCAGATACTATCAATTTAAATCTATATTGTTTGTCTGACTCCCCGACCAATCTGACCAAATTCAGATTTCCGGTCGGAAGTACGATTGCGCCGGGTGAAATTATCCTTGTCTGGGCTGTTAATAATGTGACACCAATTATAGACCCCAACGGAGATTATTGGGGTACAAACTTTGCAATATCAGCAAATGGAGAGCCTGTATTCCTTTCTTTATATTACGGTCCTATCATTGTAGATGAAATGCCTGATACCATTATCCCGACTAATATTAGCTATGGCAGAGTAGGTACGGAATTATCCTGGTATTTCTTTCCCGAGCCAACTCCCCGTGCTGAAAATCCACCTTCAGGCGTAATTATTTTATCTCCTCCTATAGCAACTCAAAACAGTGGCTGGTTTGCGGGTTCTGTTATTGTGGATTTCACAACTTCCCAGACTGGTACTCAAATTCGTTTTACCACTGATGGCAGTGAGCCGACTGAAACTGACTCAATTTGGACAGGACCTCAAACTTTGTATGATCGAACCTCTGAACCAAATCTACTATGTCTTATCCCGACAATTTTACCTAACCTGCCGGAACCGGTCAATGAACTTGATTGGTGGTTCCCTCCTGCCTCAAACATACCCAAAATCCATACAATCAAAGCCAGGTGTTTTGCGAGCGGAGCTTTACCCAGTTCTACAATCAACAGAACATACATGGTAGGAATAAATTTGTATAATTTTCCGATTGTTTCATTGTATACTGACCCGGATAATCTTTTTGATCCCGATATCGGAATCTATGTACCGGGGAATGGTTACAACGGCATAAACTTTGAAACAGCAAACTTTATGCAGAATTGGGATATACCGGTTTCGACAGATTGGTTTGATCCTTTTGGACAACTTGTTTATCATAAAGATTGTGAAGCAGAGATTCATGGCACTTATACTGCACGGGCAGGGCAAAAAACTTTGCGCCTTAAAGGAAGTGAACCTACTGGTCCTTTATCTATAAATTACCCGTTCTTTGGAACTGATTACTTATCTGAATTTCGGAATCTGCTCCTGAGAAACTCTGGTAATGATATCCATAAAAGTCTTCTGAGAGATAACCTTATCCAAACGATTATGGCAGAACAGGGACTGGATGTCTCAAAATTCCAACCCTATATTGTCTTTCTTAATGGTGAGTATTGGGGTATTCACCATCTTCAGGAACACATGAAAGAATACTATATTACTAACCATTATAACCTTTCCTTGTCTGATTTTGATTTGATTGAGCGTAACCTTGAAGTTAATAATGGCGATGCTCTGGATTATACTGCGTTAATGACTTATTTAGACCAAAATGACGAATCTGATCCTGCCGTCTGGCAATACTTGGAAACCAAAATTGATATGCAGAATCTATGCGAATATATGGCTGGAGAAATTATTGCAGGCAACACTGACTGGTTGGGCAATAATATACGTTACTGGAGAAAAAGAGTTCCTTACACACCAGGAGCACCTTATGGACATGATGGTCGCTGGAGATGGCTGGTTTATGATACGGATTTCAGTATGGGGTTGTACCAAAGTCCATACTGGGAGCATGATACATTATGGTTTGCTCTTGATCCGGCCAGGGAGTGGAGAACCTTTCTGCTGAGGAATATCATTCAGAATGAAGGTTTCAAATATGATTTTATAAACACCATAGCTGATAGGTTAAGCAGTAATTGGTCAACGTCGAATGTTATAAGTCACATTAATCAGCTTGAAAATCAATTTATTGCGTCTATGCCCATGCATATTAACAGATGGAGCATGCCGGCAAACTTAAGCGAATGGCAGACCAAAGTAAATGTTTTGCGAACCTTTGCCACAAACAGACCTGACTTTTTAAGAAGTTTAGTAGTTAATCAATTTGGATTACCCGGAACTGCAAATCTAACTTTGCAGATAAATCATCCTGAAGGTGCAACTATCAGAATGAATGACAGGGTAAATTTACCTTCTGGCGATTACGTTTA
>JAWOHU010000134.1:0-5879 GCA_046485025.1 Cloacimonadaceae bacterium (SeqCode)
CCAAATTGAGGCATAAGTCGCATAACCCCCATAATTCTCCCATCCCTGGGAAAGAAAATCACACCGGGTAAGATATTAACTCGCTGACTGACCAGCGGCGGGTTGTCAGACCAGCCGCCATCGCCGGGGTTCTGCGCCGGTAACGAAGGGGCTGCTGGCGACCTTTGCGCGGGATCGGATGGGAGAGCATGACAGCCAGGCTATCGTGGTAACGGGCGAAGTGATAGAAGCAGCGCCACCACTCGAGATGTTCGAGCAGTTCGGGTGAATAGTGAGCTGGACCCCAGGTGCGGCGGGTCAGTTTGGAAACAGACTGGCGGATGGTGAGGTTGGTGCGCTCGACGAAGGACGTGTTGATTCTGCCGCTCAGCCCGGCCTGTTTGAGGCGCGAACGGTAGCTTTGTTCATCACCCCACAGCAGGCGGCGTTCGACTTTGACAGTGCGCCGCCTGCTGTGATGTATGATCACCTGGGCATTGGCAAACTGGCTGAGCAAAACCCGGATCGGTTATTAGCCTCCGGGTTCCCATTGGCCGAAGTGGGCGGTCAGAGCATAGAAATAGTGTTTCAAGTCATCGCTGGCAAACACAGGAGTAGAGCCAGAGCGAAGCCTGCGTTTGAGCTCATGCACCACCCGGTAAGCCATCACCTGAGACCGACTTCCAACCTGAAGAACGGGGACCAGCTTGGTGGTAGCATCGCTAACCCGTGCTGGCTACTTGGGTCGTCCGTACTCATAATTGAAAGCCAAAAGAGCTGAAGTGATAACCATAATGGGGTATCATGCTGTTTTATCCTAATCGTCATTCAAGCTGGGACCGGCATGATTTACCACATCATCGTCTGAAAATATTTTTTTCAGTTTCAACAACACATTAAACATTGGGCAAAACCAGCCACGCTATCCTTGATCTCCGGGGTCCTTTCAGATCTAACTCGCAGCCGTTCCGATCTGATTGTAGAGAATGCCCTGCTCCGTCAACATAGATGTTTCCCCGCAGCAGATGGTATCTGTATCCGCAGCTATGATTCCTTTCCTTGAACATGACGATGCCAATAGAGCTCTGATGGGTTCAAACATGCAACGCCAGGCAGTGCCACTGATCAATCCTGTTGCTCCTTTAGTGGGAACGGGTATGGAGTCGATCGGCGCGCATGATACTTCCAGCGTGGCTTTGGCTCCTTATGATTGTGAGGTTACCAACGTCAATTCTGAGTTCATTCAGATCAAACCTCTGAACGAACAGGATGAAGCTTTCTACCTCAGCCAGGGCAACAGAATCTACCTGAAGAAATTCCTGCGTACCAATCAGGACACCTGTGTCAATCAGCGTCCCATTGTCAGGCTCGGAGAAATAGTTAAAAAAGGTGAGCCCGTTTCTGATGGTCCCTGCGTCGAAGACAACCGTCTGGCGCTGGGCACCAATATGATGGTTGCCTTTATGCCCTGGTATGGTTACAACTATGAGGACGCTATAATTCTGAGTGAAAAAGTTGCCCGTGAAGACACTCTGACCTCTATCTACATTGAAGAGATGGAAGTTATGGTCAGAAACGTAAAGAACGGCAAGGAAGAACTGGCATATGACATCCCCAATGTGCCCGCCCATGCACTCCGCAACCTCGATAAGACAGGCATCATCAGAGTCGGCTCTGTAATTCACGCCGGAGACGTGATAGTTGGCAAAGTCACGCCCAAATCAATAGAGATTGACCCTTCTCCGGAAGAGAATCTCATGCGTGCCCTGTTTGGTGACAGAGCAGGCGATTTTACCAATAGCTCTCTCAAAGCAAAGCCTGGGATGGAGGGCGTTGTTATTGATGTGAAGGTATTTTCGCGTCTGGAAGAATCAGGCGATGTGGAAGAGAAGAATGAAGATAAGATTAATTCTCTGAAACAGGAACAGGCTGAAAGACGCAAAAAGATAGAAGAATTCAAAGAAGAAAAACTGATGCAGATGTTGATTGGTCAGGTTTCCAACAACATCGTAGATGACAAGACAGGTATGTTCTTTGTTCCTGCCGGCAAGAAACTCAACAAAGAAGATATGAAGCGCATCAACTTCAAGAAGCTGAATCTGGATGTGGATCTGGTCAAAGACCGTGAAAAGAACATGCACATCTATCAGGATGTGATAATGAAGGTCAAATCCGCTCTGGAAGAAAGCGAAAACATCTACCGCAAATCCAGAGAACGCCTCAAACACGGTGACGAACTGGCTTATGGCGTGCGCAAGATGGTTAAGGTTTATGTCGCCAAAAAGCGTAAAATCGAAGTCGGTGACAAGATGGCAGGACGTCACGGTAACAAAGGCGTGATCTCGATTGTTGCTCCGATTGAAGATATGCCGTTTATGGAAGATGGAACTCCGATTGATATCGTGCTCAATCCTCTGGGTGTACCTTCCCGTATGAATATCGGGCAGATTATGGAAACCCATCTGGGCATGGCTGCCAGGGTTCTGGGCTTCGATGTGGAGACTCCGATTTTTGATGGCGCGACCATTGAGAATATTGAAGAAGAACTAGCCAAGGCAAAGCTTCCCAAGGACGGCAAACAGGTTCTGTATGATGGTAAAACCGGTGAAAAATATAAAGAAAGGGTAACTGTTGGCATCATCTATATGATGAAACTTAATCACCTGGTAGCAGATAAAATGCATGCCCGCTCTACGGGTCCTTACTCACTGATTACTCAGCAACCCTTGGGCGGCAAAGCTCAGCACGGCGGACAGAGATTGGGTGAAATGGAAGTTTGGGCTTTGGAGGCATATGGCGCAGCTCATCTGCTGGAAGAAATGCTCACCATCAAATCCGACGATGTGGACGGACGCAACAGCGCTTTCAAAGCTATCACAAGAGGAGAGAATCCTCCTCCTCCCGGTGTGCCTGAGAGCTTTAACGTCCTGGTTAGCGAGTTGAAGTCTTTGGGCTTTGACATTGAATTTTTACAAGAAGAAGATTTGGGATAACGGGGGCTGAAAATGAAAGATAATCGCAGAGACAATAGATTTAGTGCATACGACGTTGTCAGGATTAAACTTGCTTCTCCGGAAGTGATTCGTGACGAATGGAGTTACGGCGAAGTAACAAAACCTGATACTTTGAATTACCGCACCCTGAAACCCGAAAAAGATGGACTCTTTTGTGAGCGTATCTTTGGTCCGGAACGCGACTATGAATGCGCTTGCGGAAAATACAAGAAAAAACGCTTTCAAAACACTGTCTGTGACAGATGCGGAGTGCTTGTAACCTCGTCCAGAATCAGACGTACCCGCATGGGGCATATTGATCTGGCAGTGCCGGTTGCTCACATCTGGTTTGTCAAAAGCGCTCCAGGCAAGATTGGCTTGCTTCTGGATATGACTGTCAAGGACCTGGAAAGAGTTCTGTATTATGAATCATACATTGTCATTGACCCTGGCGACAGTCCCTACGAGCGTCTGGAGCTGATTGATGTGGATGAATTCTATGAAGTCAGGGACAAGCTCGGTGGCAATTTCATTGCCATGATTGGCGCTGAAGCCATCAAAGAACTGCTGGCACGTATTGATCTGGAAGGCGAGCAGGAAAAGCTGAAAGCTCTTCTGAAGATGGAAGTATCCACCCTCAGAAAACAGAAGATTATCAATAAGCTGAAAATAGTTGATGCCTTCCTGCAATCAGGTAACCGTCCCGAACACATGGTTTTGGACGTTCTGCCTGTCCTGCCTCCGACCTTAAGACCTCTGGTCCCCTTGGAAGGCGGAAGATTTGCCACAGCGGATTTCAATGACCTTTACCGCAGAGTGATTACCAGAAACAACCGTCTGCGTCAGCTTTTGGAAATCCGCGCGCCGGAAGTCATCCTGCGCAATGAAAAGCGCATGCTGCAGGAAGCTGTGGATGCTCTGATTGACAATTCTCGCAAAGCCAGACCCGTCAGAGGACGCGGCAACCGTCCCCTCAAATCTTTGACTGATCAGCTCAAAGGCAAGCAGGGACGTTTCCGTCAAAACCTTCTGGGTAAACGTGTTGACTATTCAGGACGTTCCGTGATTACGGTCGGACCCGAACTCAAGCTCTGGCAATGCGGCTTGCCCAAGGAAATGGCTGTCGAACTTTTCAAACCTTATCTGATAGAGAGACTGCAGAAACTGGGTGAAGTGGACAAAGTCAAAAATGCCAAAAAGCTGATTGATAAGAAACAACCTGAAATCTGGAGCATCCTGGAAGATGTGATAAAAAATTATCCTGTGCTGCTGAACCGTGCTCCGACCCTGCACAGGCTTGGTATTCAAGCCTTTATGCCGATTCTGACAGAGAACAAGGCAATTCAACTGCACCCCATGGTCTGCGTGCCTTTCAATGCTGACTTCGACGGCGACCAGATGGGCGTTTACGTTCCTCTGTCACAGGAAGCGCAGATGGAAGCGCGGGTTCTGATGCTCTCTACCCGAAACTTGTTATTACCTTCCAACGGACGTCTGGCCATGGCTGCCAACCAGGATATCGTTCTGGGCTGCTATTATCTGACTATGGAAGAAGAAGCTCCACCTGCAGATCACACCAAGCTGCGTCATTTTTATGGTATGGATGAAGTTATAGCTGCTTATGAGCAGGAAGAGCTCACCTATAATGTCAAAGGTGACATTCCGAAAGGCAGAAGCCTTGATTTGCATACCTGGATAAAAGTTAAAATCGGACAAGAATTCTTCCTGACCACCATCGGCAGAGTGATTTTCAATCAGATTCTACCTCGTCAAATTGGCTTCCAGAACATCACTTACGACAAGGGCAAACTGAACGACCTTGCTATGCTGTGTTACGAAGCTGTAGGACAATGGGAAACCGCCATCATTCTTGATAACCTCAAGGAAACCGGCTTCCGCTATGCCACCAAAGCAGGAGTAACCTTCAGTTTTGGCGACATCATAGTTCCTAAAAAGAAAAACCAGATTCTGGAAGCAGCCGAAAAGGAAGTTGCCAAGATATTCGACCTTCAGATGAAAGGCGGTATCACAGAAAACGAACGTTTCTCCCGTGCTGTTGACCAGTGGAAGAGAACTTCTGTGCTGGTCACTGATGAGATGATGGAAGAGCTTTCCAAAGACAGAAATGGACTCAATTCCATCTATATGATGTTTAAATCAGGAGCCCGCGGCAGCAAAGACCAGATTAAACAGCTGGGCGGCATGCGCGGTCTGATGGATAAACCTACCAAAAGCTCTGCCACAGGCGGCGGAGACGTTATAGAAACCCCGATTAAATCCAATTTCAAAGAAGGTCTGACCGTTCTGGAATACTTCATTTCCACTC
This sequence comes from Cloacimonadaceae bacterium (SeqCode), assembly GCA_046485025.1. Lineage (GTDB taxonomy): Bacteria > Cloacimonadota > Cloacimonadia > Cloacimonadales > Cloacimonadaceae > UBA5614. The sequence continues at coordinate 5,299 of JAWOHU010000134.1, forward strand.
ACGGTGCCAGAAAAGGTCTGGCTGACACAGCTCTGAAAACTGCTGATGCCGGTTACCTGACCAGACGTCTGGTGGACGTTGCGCAGAATGCCATTATTGCCATGGATGACTGCGGCACTTCCAGAGGCGTGAATATGACCTGCCTGAAAGAAGGCAACGAAATCGTCCAGTCCCTGGCAGAAAGAATTCAGGGCAGAACCGCTGCTGAAGATATTGTTGACCCCGTTACGGGCAAGACAATTGTCCAGACCGGTGACGAGATTACCAACAAGATGGCGCGCACCATTCAGAATCACGGCATAATCTCTGTCAAAGTGCGTTCCGTGCTGACCTGCGAAGCTGATAGAGGTATCTGTATTGCCTGCTACGGCAGAAATCTTGCCACTCAGAAACCTGTTATCATCGGCGACCCGGTTGGCATTATAGCTGCTCAAAGCATTGGCGAACCCGGAACCCAGCTTACCCTCAGAACCTTCCATATCGGCGGCGCTGCCAGTACCACCACTGAATTGGCAGAAGTGGCTTCCAGCTATGACGGTATCGTCAAGTTTGACAGAATGAACTTTGTCATCAATCGTGAC
>JAWOHU010000155.1:0-13538 GCA_046485025.1 Cloacimonadaceae bacterium (SeqCode)
AAAGCCAGTTCAGTTGTCAACCCATATGGCACTTCCATAAAATTCTGCACACGCAGTTTCTGGTCCTGCTCCGGCATTTCCTGCCGGGGAATCTTGAGTTTAATTGTGCGTTCATCTGCTTTGGTCAGGCCATGCCATTCACAGCCGTATTTGAGACAGATGAAAAAAGGTATTAGTTTTGAATAAGCGGAAATGATTACTTTCGCGCTTTGAGAACCGCATTCCTCACAGGGACGGCTCAGGTCCACTATGCTTTTTTTACAATGAGGGCAAATCAAGTCATCAAGCACATCATCTTTTTCTATGGGGACGGATGATTCCACTTCAAATACATCAAGGTAAGGACTAAGTTTCAAATCCATATCCTGATTCTTATATTTGGCGTTGAATGCTATCACATCATGGTCTTTTTGTTTTACATTAAAGCTATTATGGCAATGTGGACAATATGTACTTAAATAGGTCTTGAATTTTAGATACTTAACGTCATAATCCAGCATAAATTTATCATCCTATCTGATAGAAAACAGAAGTGAATCCTTTTCCTGCTTGAGATACATTGAATTGCGTTTTTCAAGCTCATCAAAATCAACCTCGTGTCCGTTAAAATCCGGCCCGTCCACGCAACAGAATTGAGTTTTGCCCGCCACTTTTACTCTGCAGCCTCCACACATACCTGTCCCGTCTATCATAACAGGATTCAGACTGACCATGGTGGGAATTTTAGTTTTCTCAGTAATCTTACAGACATTTTTCATCATTATAATCGGTCCGATGGCATACACCAGTCTGATATCACTGCGCTCCTGAATGTATTTCTTCAGAGGGTCTGTAACAAATCCGCGTTGTCCGAAACTGCCATCATCAGTCATAATAACGAGTTCATCGCTAATCAGATTCATCTCATCCTGAAGAATCAGCATATCCTTTTCTCTGGAGCCGATTATACTGATGACAAAGTTGCCTGCTTCTTTCATAGCTTTGACCACATGATGCAGGATGGCAATACCTGTCCCGCCCCCTATGGCAATGACAGTTCCCACTTTATTTACATGTGCCGGTTTACCCAAAGGTCCGACCACATCTTTGATAAAGCTACCGGCATCCAGAGAGCGCATCAGAGCTGTTGTTTTGCCAACTACCTGAAAGATGATTGTGATTGTCCCGCCAAATTTATCTACGTCCGCCACTGTGATGGGAATGCGTTCTCCTGTTTCGTTAACTCTGAGGATCACAAACTGTCCTGCTAGGATTTTCTGAGCTATTTTGGGGGCAGCAATATCAAAGCGGATTATGGTCCCCTTCGCCATTTCCTGCTTACGGACAATTTCAAACATAGCTTACCAGTCCTTACTATCTTCCAGAACAATGGATTGAATGTCTTTATCGCTTAAGCCATGCCAGGTACAGCCTTTTTTGGAACAGATATAAAAATCAATCATCCTGGTCATAGCTGCCACTTGTATTTTGGCAATTTCCGAGTTACATACAGGACATTTCTTTTCTTCTACAAATAGCTGTTCATCACAATGAAAACATCTGATGCTTTTGATGGCATGTTTTTCAGGAAGCTTGATGGTGGATTTATGTGTAAATATATTCAGATAAGGACTCAGCAGTAAAAAGCCCTGCTCGCCAAATTCATTCTCCACTTTCAGTTTGATCATTCTGTCTTCAATCAGACTCTGTCTGCAGTGGGGGCAGTAGCTTGACAAAAAAGAACCGGTCTTGATGATTTCCTTGTCCTCTTCTGCATCAGAAATACTTTTGTGCTCATCATTATGCGGAGTGAACTTGATGTCATCCGTATGCATATATGTATACTTGTCATAGAAATAGTTTAGCGCTGTTGACAAATCCTCAAAAGCGACAGAATGCTTCTTACAGCCTGCCCTGGAACATATAGTTACCTTACCCCCGTGTTCCAGATGAAACGGAACCAGGGGAGCATGACATGAAGTGCATTTGTCTTCGCTGATAACTTCTTTGTGGCAATGCGGGCAGTGGAATACAGCAATTTCATTGTTGGGAATGTCTATATCAGCTACATAATTGTAACTCTCATAAATTGAACTCAGCCAGATATTTCCCTGTTTACCTGCAATTGTTAAATTCAATTTAATACCGGGTTCGTTATCCACCATTTGCTCTTGATCCATCAGAGATACAGAGCACATCGGACACTTGACTTTCAAAGAAATTATATTGAACATAAAGCCTCCTTTCAATTTTAATTTAACAGGCTCAGGCAAAATATTACTGCCTTATTTTCATTCAAACTTAGCTAATCTCTTCTCTATATATAAATTCAATCCAGTCAAGAAAAATATTTCATCCGCCCTAACTATATCCTGCATAGATAATTAGCATCATATAAGTAAGAGTTACCCGTGATCTAACCGCTCCCATGCCCTTATATATGGGTTATATCATTCTTAAATTACAATGATGTTGTATGAGCCATAAGAGTTATATGCAATAGCCTGTTAAGTTTGACGAAAGTCACGATTCTTCAGTTCTCAACAGAGCACCGGATATTTCTGATTGACAAAAAAGTGCTTTGACAGGCAGGGATAATTGTGAACAAATTGCTTTAGTATAAAGCAGTTTGTCTGACTTGAAATATTGCAAAGGAAAGGTAATAAAAATCAAGAAATTCCTGTATCTGATGTTTGGCGAATGGAATGGTGTGCAGAACTTTATGGCTCCGTCGTTGCTGATCTTTATGTTTGAGTATCAGAGCTTTTTTCAGTGGCTGGTCAATCTGCTCACCTATCAGATTTACTATCTGCCTGTCGCCCTGTATGCTGCAGTCCTGATGTTTTTGGGATTGCTCATGCTGAAAGCTGTCGTTCAGTGGACCAACATCAGCGGCAAAGCAGATGTCACGCTGAAGAAGAAACTGGGCAGGGATTTGCTGATTCCTTTATTCATCAGGTTCCACCAATGGCTGTTTGCCATTCTGACTTTGATGATGATAGTTTACGTGCTGCGCAATGGCTATGCTTACTTCTACAATACGCATGTATCGATGTATAAAATTTATTTCTGGATTGTGAGACTGAGCGTGGTCTATATCACTTTCTATGTCTATATGCTGCTTGACGTTGCCGTTCCCATGATTAAAAAAGGACACAGTCTGAAAAGCGCCGAACGCTATCTCATCTGCTATATCTTCTGCAGACCGGTTCAGGCGCTGCTGAGGTTTTTTCTGCAGTTTATCCTGATTCTGTTCACCATCCAGATTTTCAGATACTTTATCATTTTTGTTGAGAAGTATAATGATATGGGACTGCTTTTTATGAGCGAACTTCCCGTCAGGATTGTCTTTAAAGATGCTCAGTCATCAGGGCAGGTGCTTGCCAACGTGATGATTCTGTTAGCTGGATTTCTCTTGTCCAATCTGCTGTACAGCCCTCTGATGTATGTGCTGAAACTGGGCTTTGAACATACAAAACTATCAACCAGACATCGTTAAAATTATGCCGCAAAAAAGAAAAACCCCCAGACGTTACTCCCGAAAATCAAAATCAGGACCAGGTGTCGGATTATACATCTTGATAGCGCTGACCCTCTTTGTGATAGTCTTCTGGCTCAGTCAGCCGGAGGACGTGCTGAAGGCAGATAAGATAGCTGCCAAACTTTCTGATGCATTTGATTCATCAACCAGGAAAAAGCCGCAGGATGAGACAAAAGAAGAAGCTGACCAGCCTGCTGAGACGGAAAAGAAATACGAGACCACTGTCGAAGAAGCCATCTATGCCGCCCTGAAAAAGCTCCACATTGATGAAAAGAACATCAGGCGCAGAAAGAAAGATGACCAGATAACTTATACAGTTCCTGTCAATCCTTATATCAATGACCTCATCTTTGCCAATATGATTATCAAGGGCGAGGTGGAAACCAGTAACGGCATCTTCAATTCCGGTCTGGAACAGGGTCGACGCCAGATTCTGACTTTTACAGACAAGGAGAACGGACTCAAGCATATAGTTGAGCTTTTTTATAAGCGGGATGAGAAGGCTCTGGGAGCAGGTTCACGCACGCTTGCCATCATTGTGGACGACTTTGGAAATTATTCTGGCAGCCTGCTTACAGCCTTTGCTAAGACTAATCCGGCTGTGAACTTTGCCATTATGCCCCATACTCCGCATGCTGTGGAAGCTATGAAACTTGCCACGCAGTATGGTCTCGAAAGCATTATTCACGTGCCAATGGAACCCAGAAACTTTCCTCAGGAAAATCCCGGCGACCACGCTATCTTTATTCAGCTCTCGGAAGGAGAAATCACACGCCGGATGGAACGCTTTATCAATCAGCTTCCGGACTGCATCGGCGCTAATAATCACATGGGCAGCCTCGCCACTGCTGACGAATCAACCATGCAGGCAGTCATGCAGACTCTCAAAAAACACGACCTGCTGTTTGTGGACAGCCGCACCACCAGCAGTTCTGTAGCTTATACCGTAGCGCAAAAAAACCTCGTTCCTGCCTTCAAAAGAGACATCTTTCTGGATGAGCCTGACCTCTCAGACGGCAACCTGAACAAAAAAATCGCCGAATGCATCTCGCTTTCACAATCCAGACCCTTTGTCATTGCCATCATGCATTGCAAAACAGAAGCACATCTGAAATACCTGAACAGCTTTATCGCCAAAGCCGAACAGGCAGGATTCGAACTAATGCCACTGTCACAACTGGGAGCATATAGGCTGCCTGAAATCCCTTAGGAGAAACTCTTGAATATCTTGAATGCCATAATTTTAGGAATCATTCAGGGGCTGACTGAGTTCCTGCCCATCTCGAGTTCCGGACACCTGGTCCTCTATCAGTATTTTTTTGGCGATGCTGCCTCAAACGCAGCAGATATCTCTCTGGAAATCTTTTTGCACCTGGGTTCTCTCTTTGCCGTCATTATCTATTTCAGAAGGGAACTGCTTGACCTGGTCAACTCATTATTTCATTGGAAGAAGACCTTTGATGCCAATAAACATTTCCGTAACCGCATGGTCATTGTCTATCTGATTATCTCCACAATTTTTACAGGAATAGTATATCTCCTGTTCGGAAAAGAAATTGTCAGCGTCTTTGCCAAACCTCTGACAGTGAGCATTTTGTTGATTATAACAGGCGTCATCATTTTCCTGTCTGACCTGGTGAAAACCACAGACATCCCGATGTCCGGCATGGGTTTGATCAGAAGCGCCCTGATTGGCTTGGGGCAAGGCTTTGCCATGTTGCCAGGCATCTCGCGTTCCGGAACCACTATTGCCACCTCACTGTTTTGTGGAATTAAAAGAAAGGACGCTGCCAAATACTCTTTTCTGCTCAGCATTCCCGCTATCCTGGCAGCTAATCTCGGTGAGTTTAAATCATTCACTGAATTACAATCAGGACTGCTTCTGCAATACATCTTCGGAGCACTGGCAGCCTTTGTTTCCGGCTATCTTGTAATCAGTTTGCTGATTAGACTCATTCAATCCGCCAAACTGAAATATTTCGCTTTCTACTGCTGGTTTATAGCTGCAGTATCCATAATTTTGATAATTCTGGCATAATGAGTAAAACACTTACCAGCACTCAGTTTTTTGCCCAGGCTGCTACTCTGAAACCGCAACCGGCTTACTTAATTACAGGCAAGGATGCCTATCTGGCTGAAAAGGTTTATGAAGCCCTCAAGCAATCTGTCAGGAAAAGTATACCTGGCTTCGAACTAATTACCCTGTATGGAGATGAGCTGAAAGTTTCCGAGATTTCGGAGTATCTGGACAGCTATTCCATCTTTTCTGAGAATCGGCTTCTGGTCATCAAAAATGCCGACCGCCTGGGTGAAGAAGACAAAAACCGCAAGCAGCCTGAAAAGCAGAAACGCATGTTGGAACTGATTTCCGAGAATCTGAAGCAGCCAGAACCTACCCAGGTCATAATTCTGATGGCGGAATCCGTTGATGGCAGGCTGGCAGGCTGGAAAGCTGTTAAGGACGCCTGCTTTTTGATTGAGTGCGAGCCCATCCGCCACGCCGGACATATGAAATCCTGGCTGGAAAGCACTTTGCGCGAACATCAGAAAAGCATGGATTTGAAAGCCAAGAACCTCTTTCTGGAAAAGGTCGAACTGGATTTCTGCACAGCGGAAAACGAGATGGAAAAGCTGTTTGTCTATCTCGGAGAGCGCAAAAACATCACGGAAAAAGATGTCAATTCCACCCTACCCATTTCCCGGACCGGCACCATCAGCGATTTCTACAAAGCCCTAGGTTCCAGGAACAGCAAAGATACAATTGCCAAAACTCTGGAGATGCTTGCCAATGACTGGAAGGATTTACAAATCCTGGCAAACATCATCAGGTTCTTTATGTCCATCTGGAAAATCCACATCCTTAAGGCAAAGCACGTCACGGATAACGAAATATTGAAGTCTCATCTGAACGACATCTTTGAAAGCCAGAGGAGTGACTATCTTGCCTATGCCAAAAAATACAAAGCCAAGGAATTGCCAGGCATCTTCAAAATCCTGCTGGATACTGATGCGCAAATTAAACTCAGCATGGCGGAATCCGAAACTCTGATGACGCTCTGCATCCTAAAAATCTGCCATGGTGAATGACCCTATACCCCGTCAGAAGGGCGTTCTGCTGCATATCTCAGCCCTGCCTTCGGATTATGGAATTGGCGGTTTGGGGCAGGAAGCTTTTGACTTTATCGACTATCTGACCAAGCAAGGGTTTGCTTACTGGCAGATACTTCCGCTCAATTATCCCGGCTATGGCGACTCGCCCTATAATCCCATCTCATCTTTTGCCGGAAATCCTTTTCTGATTGACCCTTATCACCTTTATGAACTGGGTTTTGTCACGAAACAGGAGTTGGCAGATGCCAGGCTGCCCAACACCGGCAAAGTGAATTTTGCCCGGGTTTACAAAGCCAAAGAAAAGCTGTTCCAGGCTGCGTTTCACAAGCATAACCACCTGTTTTGGCTCAAAGAATTGTCAGACTTTCTGGACCGCGAAGCTTATTGGCTCAGGCCTTTTGCCGTCTTCAGCCAGCTAAAAAAACACCACAAGAACAAGAAGTGGCAGCTTTGGAATGATGAATTCAAACATTATTCAGATCAGCTTTACGACCTTTTGCTGCAGGCCAATCCTGACAACATTCTCTACCCGGTTTTTCTGCAAAACCTGTTTGACAGGCAGCTTGCTGAGCTCAAGCAGTATGCAGTTCAGCAGGGCATCCAAATCATAGGCGACCTGCCTTTGTATGTATCTCTGGACAGCAGCGATGTCTGGTCACGCCAGGATTTGTTTGAGCTCGATGAGAATGGTAATCCGCTCAGAGTTGCAGGTGTGCCGCCTGATGCTTTTTCTGAAACAGGACAACTGTGGGGCAATCCTTTATACTGTTGGGACAGGATGCAGGAGGAAGATTTCGACTGGTGGAAACGCAGGCTGCAAAAGTCTTTCGCCTTTGCAGACAAACTGCGTATTGACCATTTTATCGGTCTGGTGAACTTCTGGGCTGTGGATGCCCAAGAGAAAGAAGCTATAAACGGAGTCTGGATCAAGGGTCCGGGCTATGCTTTCTTTGATTCCATTTTACAGGTATTCCCTCGTGAAAGCTTTATAGCAGAGGATTTGGGCATCCTGACCGAAGAGGTGAATAACCTTAGAGAAAACTATGGTTTTCCGGGTATGATTATTCTCCAGTTCTGCTTTCAGGACGGTCACAACGACATTCTGAGCTTTCCTGCCAACAAAATCATCTACTCCGGCACCCATGACAACCAGACCACCTTGGGCTGGTTTTCATTAAATCAAAAACAGAAGAAACCTGATAATCAGTATCTGGAAGACTATCTGCACCGCATCGGAATTTTACCTGAAGAGGAAAATCTTACCAGGCAAAATGTCTCCCGGCTTATGACAGAACTGGCTCATGCCAGTCCCTGTACAATTTCCATCGTCCCTATGCAGGATATCCTGGCCCTGGACGACAAAGCCCGCATGAATATCCCCGGCACTGCGCTTGGCAACTGGCGCTGGCGTATGACAGATTCTGCTTTTTTTCAAACCGGTTGAAGTCCAAATCAACCAATATTCTCAGCTTCAATCAAATCCATTTTGATTTGAACTCCAACCTCTGGTCATGGAGTTCAAACGCAAGCCGGATTATCTTTTATCACATATCTAATTGCGTTTGGACTTCGTTATCAAGCACTAAATCCACGCGGCATCCTCACAGGCTCACCCCGCGTGGACCCGGCGTGGACCCCGCGTGAACTCTATGCCTGACAACCATTCATGACAAAGAGGATTTGCTTGACGGAAAAAGCCTATCTAAAATCCTGCCCTCAGAGAAAAACATATCAATAGGAGTAGAACATGAAAAGAAAAGTTATCATTATGGGTGCAGCAGGAAGAGACTTTCACAATTTCAACGTCTTTTTCCGCGACAATGATGATTATGAAGTGGTTGCTTTTACCGCCACTCAGATTCCCGGAATCGACGACAAAAAATATCCTGCCGAACTTGCGGGAAAGCTCTATCCCAACGGAATTACCATTCAACCCGAAGCTGATTTAGTAGAACTTATCAAACAGAACAATGTCGATTTAGTAGTTTTTGCATACAGTGACCAACCCCACGAAGCAGTGATGAATCAAGGTGCCATCGCCAATGCAGCCGGCGCTGATTTTATGATGATGGGTGCCAATACGATGGTTAAAACATCCAAGCCATTGGTTACCGTTTGCGCTGCCAGAACCGGTTGCGGCAAAAGTCAGACCACCCGTGCAGTTGTCAAAGCCCTCAAAGCTAAAGGTTTGACGGTCGTTTCCATCCGTCATCCGATGCCTTATGGCGATCTGGTTGCCCAGAAAGTGCAGCGTTTTGCCGAACTCACTGACCTGGAAAAACATAAATGCACTATTGAAGAAATGGAGGAATACGAACCGCACATCCGCATGGGCAGCGTGATTTATTCCGGTGTGGATTATGAAGCCATCGTGCGTGAAGCAGAAAAAGAAGCTGACGTCATCATCTGGGACGGCGGCAACAATGATATTCCTTTTTACACATCAGATAAGAAACTCAATATAGTAGTCGTTGACCCGCACAGAGCCGGCGACGAGATTTCCTACTATCCTGGCGAAACCAACCTTTACCTGGCAGACGTTGTTGTGATCAATAAAATCGACAGCGCCGACCTCGAAGAAATTCAGGAAGTGCGTGAAAACGTGCGTTCCCGCAATAGAAAAGCCATTATTATCGAAGCCGCTTCTCCCCTCTTTGTGGACAAGCCGGAACTGATTCTGGATAAGAGAGTTCTGGTCGTGGAAGACGGTCCCACCCTCACCCATGGTGAAATGGCATTTGGCGCTGGGGTGATCGCTGCTGAAAAATACGGTTGCGCTGAAATGATTGATCCCCGTCCCTGGGCAGTGGGTGAAATCGCTGAAACCTTTGAAAACTATCCTGAAATCGGGATTCTGCTGCCCGCCATGGGTTACAGCGCTCAGCAGATTACAGATATGGAAACCACCATCAATAACACAGATTGCGACAGCGTGGTTATCGCCACTCCGATTGACTTGCGCCGCCTGGTAAAAATAAATAAGCCTGCCTGCCAGGTAAATTATGAGCTTCAGGAAATCGGTCTGCCCACCATCGCTGACGTACTGAAGGATTTCTAAACCGGAAAACGTTACAGACATAGATATGGGGCGGCTTAATAGAGTCGCCCTGATTTAACAGAAGCCAAATTGCCGTTTAGTCGTCATTCCTGCGAAGGCAGGAATCCAGAATCAGAGACGGTAGGCGCGGCTTCTTTTTAAACAGGCTGGGTTCCTGCCTGCGCAGGAACGACAGTTGAACGAGGTTGATTTATGAAAAAGACAGCAGTTCTTGCTTTAGGCGGCAACGCCATCATCCAGGCCGGACAAAAAGGCACAATTTCCGAGCAGTTTAAAAATACGCGTGAATCTCTGGGTGGCGTGGTGGAACTCATCAGCCGCGGATACCATCTTGCCATTACGCACGGCAACGGTCCTCAGGTCGGCAATCTTTTGCGTCAACAGGAAGCCGGTGAAAAAGAAGGTATCGCTCCTCTGCCTCTGGGCGTGCTCAACGCCGCTACGGAAGGCACCATGGGCTATATGATTGAACAAAGTCTGCAAAACCGTCTGCTGCTGACCGGCATCAAGAAAGAAGTTGTCACAATCACGGCACAGGTCGTGGTTGACAGAAACGATCCTAGCATGCTGAATCCGACCAAATTTGTCGGCAGTACATATTATACACAAGAGCAGGCAGACAAGCTAAAACAGGATATGGGCTGGACTCTGAAAGAAGATTCCGGCAAGGGCTACAGACGCGTGGTGCCCTCTCCCAAGCCGATTGACATCATTCCCGCTAAAACTGTCAAGAAACTGGTGGATGAAGGACAGATCGTCATCACAGTCGGCGGCGGCGGAATCCCGATTTACATTGAGGACAACGGCACTTATGAAGGTGTGGACGCTGTTATAGACAAGGATTTTGCCTCTGCCTTATTGGCAAAAATGATAGATGCGGACCTGCTGGTGATTCTGACCGGCGTGGACAAAGTTGCCATCAATTACAACAAACCTGACATGCAGGAACTGGATGTGCTGACTATTGCAAATGCCAAAAAGTACTATGATGAAGGTCAGTTCCCTTCCGGCAGCATGGGTCCCAAGATGCTGGCTGCGATTGACTTTATTGAAAAGGGCGGTCAGGAAGTCCTGATCACTTCCATCGAAAAAATTGTTGATGCTTTTGAAGGCAAAACCGGAACCAGAATCGTCAGATAAAACACATCATTTATATAAAAAAAGAGCCTTCCGTAATGGAGGGCTCTTATTTATATGTGTAATAGATAATCTAACTTACAGCAAACCCAAATACCAGCCCAGAAAGTGATAGCCAAACATAATCCAGATGAAATTGGAAATCACTAAGAAAGGCCCGAAGGGAACACCCTGCTCCCTGGTTTTGGATGCTGTCAACGCTGCGACCACGGCAATGACGCTGGAAAAGAAAATTATGAAGGAGAGATTCAGGACACCCAGAAAAGTGGCAAGAGCCGCCAGCAGTTTGATGTCTCCCCCACCCATACCTTCCTTGTGACGCACTTTTTCAAACAGCCAGGCAATTAACAGCATCAGGACAAGGACGCCGACCCCCGTCAGCAGAGCATTCAGCCAGCTTATGTCGTTGTAAGGAAATAAAGCAAAGGCCAGTCCCACAATCGCCAGCGGGATGGTCAGCTTGTCCAGAATCAGCCTGTGATAGAAGTCTATGAAAAAGATGGGAATCAGGAATATGAATAGGGTGGAATATTTTATGAAGAGAAAGACATTATCCTGAAAGCGCCAGAACAGCAGAATAAAGATCACCGGGGAAATCAGTTCCACCCAGAGATGGTGAATGTGGATTGGTGCTCCGCAGTATTTGCATCTGCCTTTCAGCAGAAGATAGCTGATGATGGGGATGTTAAGATAGAAGGGCAGAGACTTGCCGCAATCGGTACAATGGGACTTCGGCAGGATGATGGATTGCTGCTTGGGAAGGCGGTCTATGAGGACATTAAAAAAGCTGCCGAGACTGGCTCCCAGAATGACTATGAGCAGTAAAAATACAGGGTCCAGTCAGCTTACTCCATCCAGTCAAAGGGAGTTCTGTAATAGGGATTTTGCCTTCCCAGGTGTCTGTATTCCAACTGAATGGAAACTGATTTAGAAGGATTGAAATTCAAGCTGAATTCCGGGATGATTTTGGTCTTGTTGTCATCATTTGATTCAATGCTGAAGCCCTTTCCTGTCATGGCAGTTCCGTAGTTGACGAAGTTCAGATCAAGTTCCATATTGAACTTCGGACTGAATTCATATTTCAGATGATTGGTATAGCGGGATTCATAAAAACCGATACCGCGACTGGAAGTTCCAGCCGTAAAACCCATGCTGTGCGACATTTTCAGCTTGTAGGGATTGAGCAGAGAACTGCTGACAGAGCCTGTGAGACTATTCGATTCAGGAGTAAAAACACTATTTTGCGCCGACAGTAAATACAATCCGGCGACGAGAGTCAGAATAAGTAATGCCTTTTTCATAGTTTTTCCTCGCAGCGCTTCAAAACATATAGAACGAAACGCTATAAAACATAATATATTCGAAGTGCATTTGACGTCAAGCTTTAATTGATTTGATCAGTTCTGCCAGTCTCGCAATACCCTGCTGAATCTTCTCCTGAGTGGAATATGAGAAGTTCAGACGTAAGCAGTTGTATTGCTCTTCACCAAAGGGAAAGAACTTGCTGCCGGGAATAAAGGCAACCTTGTGCTGCTTTGCCTGCTCAAAAAGCTCATTGCAGTTATACTTTTCCGGCAGCCACAACCAAAGAAAAATTCCGCCTTCAGGATGAGTCCACATCACATTGCCGGGCATTTCTTTTTCCAGAGCATCCAGCATGGTCTGCAGATAAGGTGTGTAGAACTTGCGAATCATCTCCAGATGCGGTTCCATCAGACCTTGCTGAAAAAATCTTGCTGCCACTCTTTCTGTGATACAGTCAGGAGTGATGTTGACTTTCTGCTGCCAGGAACACATGCGTTCTATCATTTGCTTGCTGCCCTTGGCATAAGCAAGACGCATGCCGGGACCCAGAATCTTGGAAAATGAGACAATCTCGGTCACGATATCAGAATTGCGATACTGCTCAAAAGCAGTTCTATACAGCGTTGGCAGGAATTCTCCCGAATAGCGCAGACGGCTGTAGGGATTATCTTCCACAATCGGCAAATCAAAATCCAGAGCCAAGCGGATGAGGTCTTTGCGTCTTTGTGCAGACATGGAAATTCCGCTGGGATTCTGAAAGTCCGGTATCACATATAAGAACTTTACTTTCTTTCCCTTGGCTCTGAACTCTTGCAGGTCCTTTTTAAGGGTGTCCAGATCGATGCCTTCCTCATCCATGGGAATGCCGTGAACCTTTGCTCCCAGCGCATCAAACGCCACCAGGGTGCCTAAAAATGTAGGTGCTTCACAAAATATGACATCACCTTCGTCAATCATAGACCTGGTGTAGTAATAGATGCCATTGGTAGCGCCGACTGTAATCAGCAGATTGTCATGCGTGACGTGATTGTAGCCCTCCCACTTGATGAGCTCGTCCTTAAGCTGATTATCGCCTTCACTGGCACCGTATTGCAGAACTTCTTCACCCTCTTCTTGTATCACCTGCCTGTAAATCTCAGCCAGTTGTTTAATTGGAAAAGTCTTGGGAGAAGGAAATCCGCCCGCAAAGGAAATCAGTCCCGGGACTGTTCTGATGCTTGCTACAAGCTCTCTGATCAGAGATGAGTGCATAGTTCTGGTGTGCTCGGAAAAGCTGTTCTTGTAGTCCATTGAGAGTCCTTTTATATTTTATTTAATAAATTTCTCAAGATTCCTGCCTGCGCAGGAATGACATACTTTTGGATAGTGCTCAAGTCTTACGGATAAATCCTGTAGATCATTCTGGGG
>JAWOHU010000165.1:0-3379 GCA_046485025.1 Cloacimonadaceae bacterium (SeqCode)
ACAGGTCCGGGGGAGCCGGTGCTTGCCGAGGTCCGGATGGACCACGCGTCCGGGACCGCGACCGCACGGACCGATACATCAAGTCCATGCGCAGCGAAGTTCAGGACAAGCAGGTGATTTTGGGTCTGAGTGGCGGAGTGGATTCATCAGTGGCTGCAGCGCTTTTGCACAAAGCGATTGGCAGTCAGCTAATTCCGATTTTTGTGGACACAGGGCTGCTGCGCAAGCATGAAGCTGCCAAAGTCAAAGAGATGTTTTCCGCCATCAGCGGCTTTGAGTTTCAGATTGTTGATGCTGCAGAGCTCTTTCTGAAAAGGCTGAAAGGCATCTCCGACCCGGAACAGAAACGCAAGATTATTGGCAATACCTTCATTGATGTTTTTGAGATAGAAGCTGCCAAACATCCATCCGCCTTCTTTCTGGCCCAGGGCACGCTTTATCCCGATGTCATAGAAAGCGTTTCCTTCAAAGGTCCGTCCGTCACCATAAAGTCTCATCACAACGTTGGCGGTCTGCCGGCCAAGATGAAACTAAAGCTGATAGAACCGTTGCGTGAACTCTTTAAGGATGAAGTCCGCACCGTTGGTAAAGAACTTGGACTGCCGGCACAGTTCATCCAGCGTCATCCCTTTCCGGGACCGGGTTTGGCTGTCAGAATCATCAGTGACATCACACCTGAGAAAGTGCGTCTGCTCCAGGAGATTGACGACATCTTTATCAGCGAGCTTTACAACTGGGATTTGTATGATTCCACCTGGCAGGCGTTTGCGGTGCTGCTGCCGATCCAGAGTGTCGGTGTGATGGGTGATGAGAGAACTTATGAAAACGTCTGCGCCCTGCGCGCCGTGAATAGCAATGACGGTATGACTGCAGACTGGACGGAGTTTCCCTTCGCTTTTCTGAAAAAGGTTTCGAACCGCATCATCAATGAAATTCCCGGCGTGAACAGAGTTGTTTACGACATCAGTTCCAAGCCTCCCGCCACCATTGAGTGGGAATAAACACAAGAATTGTGCTTGACAGTTAAACATGAATCAGAAATTTGGAAAACGCAAGGGCGAGATAGCTCAGCCGGTAGAGCAGAGGCCTGAAAAGCCTTGTGTCCCCAGTTCGATTCTGGGTCTTGCCACCATGCTTTTTAAGGCGCTTAAACAGCGCCTTTTAATTTTATGAACTACATTGTAAAAAACATCAAAATCCCTGTTGTGCAGAATCCTAACATCGAATCTGCCCTCAAACACATTTTGGGAAATCAGATTAATCTTTTTCAAGACATCAAAGTCATTAGACGTGCTCTGGATACTAGAAAGAAAGACCATCCACTATATGTTTATACGCTTCAGGCGACTGCAGAGAAAGCTCTGAAACCTCATCCTGACATCGTTTTGCTGGAAGAGACGATTGAACCTGTTATCCCCAAAGTCAAGCTGGCAGACGCGCGCCCCATCATTGTGGGAATGGGTCCTGCCGGACTTTTATGCGCTCTGGCAATGGTGGAGCAGGGTCTGAAACCAATGCTCTTTGACCGCGGAGACAAACTGACTTCCAGAGCCCTTGCAGTTGAAAACTTCTGGCATAACGGAAAACTTGATTTGCAAAGCAATGTGCAGTTTGGGGAAGGCGGTGCCGGCGCTTTTTCAGATGGAAAACTGACTTCTCGTGCAAAAAGTAAATACATTCAGGCTGTGTTTGATTTGCTGATCAAATTCGGTGCGCCCGAACACATCAGTTGGGAAGCTTTGCCCCATCTCGGCACTGACGGCATCAGGGCTGTGGTCTCACGCATCAGAGAATTTCTTATCTCGCAGGGCTGCTCCTTTCACTACAGAAGCAGGCTGGAAGACATCGTCATTGAAAACGAAGCAGTTAAAAAGATAGTTATAAATGGTCAGATTTACGCTCCCGAATTACTTATTTTAGCACCCGGTAATGCTGCCCGTGACACTTTCAGGATGCTGGCAAACAGAGGCGTGGCACTTCAGCCTAAACCTTTTGCCATCGGCTTCAGAATCTCCCATGACCAGAACTGGATTGACGATAAAATCTACAGCAGTAACAGCTGGACAGAGCTTTTGGGAGCTGCATCATACAGATTGACTGCACCCAAAGCAGGCAGAGGAACTTATACTTTTTGCATGTGTCCGGGCGGATTTGTCATTGCTGCATCCAGTGAAGCTGAAACCAATGTAACCAACGGAATGAGCTTTGCAGCCAGGGATTCCGGCTTTGCCAACAGTGCAATTGTGACTGTGGTTGATACTGACACCTATGGCACAGACCTGTTTGACGGCATGAATTTGCAGGCAGCCATTGAGCGCCAGGCATTTATCAAAGGCTATGCAGCGCCCTTTCAGACAGCCAGGGACTATCTGCAAAACCGGCTCTCGGCTGAGCAAAAAGTTAGTTGTCTGTTTCCTGCTTCGAAATCATATCAACTTTCAAACTTATTTCCCGCTCAGATCAATCAAGCTCTGAAGCAGGGTCTGCAGCATTTTGACCAAGTCCTGCGGGGTTTTATTGACCAGGGAATTCTGATAGCACCTGAAACCAGAACCTCTTCCCCGCTGCGTATGGTCAGAGCTGAGGGCAATCTGAACTGTCTGAATATCAGCAATTTATATGCTGTAGGAGAAGGCTCTGGCTATGCCGGAGGCATTATCAGCAGCGCTGCGGACGGCTACAGGACTGGCAGCAGATTTGCTCTGTGACGTTATTTAGTTTGACAGTAAAGCAAGCTGACAATAATGGTGCACAATACTTTAGCAGAAGGAAGCAATGGCAAAAATACTTGTAATCGAAGATGACAATAGTTTCCGCAACGTTCTGGTCACCATGCTGGAACGCGCCGGATATGAAGTTCTGCAAGCTGAAAACGGCACCCAGGCTGTCAGGCACTGCAGTGAAGGCAGTCCGGACCTCGTTTTAACAGATATCATCATGCCTGACAAAGAAGGTCTGGAGACCATTCAGGAACTGCTGGGGCTGTGTCCCAACCTCAAAATTATTGCCATGTCCGGCGGCGGCAGATTTGGTCCCAATAGCTATTTGCCTCTGGCAGAAAAACTCGGCGCTAAGAAAACCCTGCAAAAGCCCTTTATGCGTGATGAATTGCTCTCTGCCATTTCTGAAGTTCTAAACGCTGACTGATTCACTCAACTCCTTCATCAACCCTACATCTACCTGAGAATCATGTCATAATCATGTCCTAATCCTGTCGGATTTAATCCAACTGGATCCCGACTGGATTAGGACAAGATAATGACTTGCAAGCATATATGATGTATGTGAGATTTATCTGCAGGAAATGGGCGTCAGAGGTTTCAAACCTTTTTCTATTGACATTAAAAGCTGATTTTAAATACGACTTCAGCAGAAGAAA
>JAWOHU010000207.1:0-9459 GCA_046485025.1 Cloacimonadaceae bacterium (SeqCode)
ACCCCTATGATTGATGGCACCTTCAGATGCATCTCTCCTGCCTTTGATACAAGAAAGGTGCATGATATGACACTCAGTTTTCGCCATATGCTGGATGACTATGTGACAACGACAAATTATACAATCGGAGTCCAGATTTCAACTAATTTAGCAGGACCATGGACAACGCTGTGGTCTGTCACTGGTTCCAGTGACATAGCTGCAGCGGCAGTCTCTGTGCCGGTCAGTTTTGAACTGGGCAAATCACAAACTACTTATATCGCTTTTTACTTTGCAGGTAATTCCGATGACTTGAATTACTGGTACATAGACAACGTCCTGCTGCTGTATAACGACACTTTGGGCATCGGCAACTGGTCAGCAGGTATTTATCAGCCGGTCGGCGATGTCATTGTACCTGACGGTTACACATTTCATTTGTCTGGAAACACGACGATTCAATTTGCGAATGGAACCGGATTGTTTGTACATGGCAGACTTTGGGCATACGGGTATTCTTACAGCCCTGTTAAATTTACATCTGTGAGCGGATCCCGCAGCTGGATGGGGATCAAATTAATCAGCGTCAATGCAGCAAATGATTCTACCGTTATCAATAATGCCTGGATTGAGAAAAGCTATGCCTCAGGGATTTTTGTTTTCGAAACAGATAAAATTCGTATCAGCAACTGCACTATCACGGACAACACCAATACTTCCGGAGCAGGCATCAGTATCACAAATTCTGATATTATGATTGAAAACAATAATATCTATGGCAATGAAGCATATAGCAATGGCAATGCTATTTACAGTAGTGGCGGCAGTCCTGTTATCAAGAACAACCAGATGTATCAAAATGAATCAACAGCCACCGGAAGCACTTTATATGTATATGGCGGTACCGGTACTATAATTGAAGACAATAAAATCACCAATAACAACTTCATCGGCGGACTTGGCTATGCTGTGAATCTTGAGAACTGCACCCTTTCCTTTAATCACAACCTGATTGCCAATAACAGTTCTGTAGGCATTTACTGCAATAACACGCAGTCGGATATTTACAACTGTGATATTGTTAACAATGTAAGTAACGGAATCCAGTTTGATTCGCCAATTCAGATCAACAGCAGTATCATCTACGGAAACGGCGGCTTTGAGATTTATAATTTGGGAGAACCAGGTTTTTTATTGGTAAGGTACTCCTGCCTGGAATCATACGTTGTGGGAGGTAACGGACCTGCAGTGAACAGCTTCCAGTACTGCATAACTTCAAATCCTCTTTTCAGCGGTCCGACAGTTGGCTCAGGAACCGGTTACAACGCCTTGACTGCAGACTGGACCTTACAGACAAACTCGCCCTGCATAGACGCTGGTGATTATGCCCTGCCCTCAGATCCGGATTTAAGCAGAGCCGATATGGGTATGTATGCCCGCGCCTTGAAACCTCTTATCACCCTGGCAACTGATTTTACTCCCGACCAGGGACGCCAGATAGCCTTGCAATGGAACAGGAATGACCTTGATTATAGCTTTTCGCCTGATGCTGTCTATTACATCTGGAGATTGAGCACCACCCGTGAATCTGCAGATATATTCATATCTGATCCAAGTCAACTAACACCAGATCTGCTATCTGATCATAGAACAATTGGTTGGAGAGATTTGGAGCGGACCTGGACATTTCTGACCTGGGTGCCGGCTGTTAATTATGCTGATTATGAAGTTATCGTTCCCACAGTGCAGGATTCTTCAGCTACAGGAACACATGCCTGCTCCTTTATGGTTATGTATCACAATGACAGCGGCAACTGGGAGTCCGTTCCCCTGGATGGATATTCGGTAGACAACATACCACCCTACGCACCCAGCCGGTTGGAGATTTCAAATCTGGGAGCAAACACTATCCAGCTTGATTGGGAAGAAGTCACAGAAGGCGTCTGGGAAGGTAATTCCTATCCGGAAACAAATCTAATTACATATAAAATCTACGGCTCAGACACTCCGTATTTTATGTCGGCTCCCGAAAATTATCTGCAGTCCACTACCAATCCCTTTGTTGTAATATCAGATCAGACAGCAGCAAGACGTTTCTATAGGATTATCGCCAGCGATTCTGAGTTTTAAGAGCTTTTTGCCCTTTAACTGATTGAGATCATGTTAGCTTGAGTCGGCAAAAAGGACTCCCGGAAGCTGGGATACACTTGCTAACATTGATACGAAGACCTGCAGGAGTCTTGTTTAAAACTTATTGGTGTTTTTTTTACATTGACATCTGATTATAATCTAATTATATGGTTATTGGGGATTAATTCAGGGGATAGATTTGGTTTTTATAAAGTTTGTTAACCTAGTTAAACATAGGAGTAACTAATGAAAAAAAGAATGAACCCCACCTCATTAATTCTGATTGCAGCTATTTTCAGCATCACAATTTTGAACGCCAATATCCTGACCGTAGGAGAAGTCTATAGCGGAGACAGGTTTGAGATCAAAGGCTGGGAAAAAGTAGGCTTAACCGGTATCAAGGCTCCCAAACTGAATGAACCCATGGGCAAAGAAGCTTTTGAATTCACCAAAAAGGAACTGGAAGGCAAGCTGGTGGAGATCAATACCTACACCACTGATAACACGGCTGTCGGTATTGTCAGAGATAAGGAAGGCCTGGCGCGGGTAGTTGTGAGATACGGTGACATCGGACATGAAAAGAAAGCCAGACCGCAAAGTGTGGATTTCAATGCCCTGATGCTGATCAAAGGATTGGCACGGGTGGATGAAGCCTTTTTACCAGAACATCTGCAATACTACAAAGACCTGGAAGCAATAGCCAGACAGGAAAAAGTGGGAATCTGGAAGTAGAAGCTCCTTAGAATAGCCCAATATAATAACTGCCATTTCCGAATTAAAAGCGTCTTAATATCTGCTTGACAAATGTTTGACGCTGCAAATCCGTGTATGATACTATAAATTCAATGCATTATGGATAATGTAACCTAAACTTTAGTTTGGCTGTTTCACATTCTTTAGAATTTGTCAGTCTGAGCATAGTCGAAGACAAAGACACATTCAGCGTGTCTGACATTTCGACTAAGCTCAATGCGACACGCTAAAGAATGGGTAACAATATAAAAAACAAGGAGGAAAGGATGGAATACCCTTTTCAGGACATTGAGACCAAGTGGCAAAAAATCTGGAACGAGAAGAGAATTTTTAACGCTTTAGACAAGACCGACAAGCAGAAGTATTATGTCCTCGCCATGTTTCCATACCCCTCCGGAGTGCTCCATTGCGGGCATGTTTCCAATTATTCCATCAGCGACGCCATTGCCAGAGTTAAGCTGATGCAGGGCTATAACGTGATGTCCCCCATGGGTTTTGACAGTTTTGGCATGCCGGCGGAAAACTATGCCATTCAGAATAATTCGCATCCCGGAATTACGACTGAGGAATGCATAGCTGCCATGCACAAGCAGTTTGACAGCCTGGGTTTTTGTCTGGATTGGGAGCGCGAAGTCAGCACCTGCCGTCCCGAATATTACAAATGGGGACAGTATATCTTTAAAAAGCTGTATGAAAAAGGACTGGTTTACCGCAAGAAAAGTTACCAGAACTGGTGTGAAAGCTGCCAGACCGTGCTGGCTAACGAGCAAGTGGAAAATGGTCACTGCTGGCGCTGCGAATCTGAAGTTATCCAAAAAGAACTGGAGCAGTGGTATTTCAAAATTACCGAATACGCGGAAGAGCTATTGGACTTCAGTAAGCTGATAGACTGGCCTGAGCGCGTTATGACCATGCAGACCAACTGGATCGGCAAGAGCTTTGGCACTGAGATAAATTTCAGACTGGAAAAAGGGAATGACGACATCATCAATGTGTTTACGACGCGTCCTGATACTATCTTCGGCGTGACCTTCATGGCATTGCCGCCGGAGCACCCATTGGTGCAGAAATGGCTGACTGAAGAGCCTGATAATAAGGCTTTGCACGATTTCTGCCATAAAGTCATCAATGCAGACAAGATTGAACGCACGGCTGAAGACACCACCAAGGAAGGCATCTTCTCAGGCAGGTATTGTATCAATCCCGTAAACGCTGATAAAGTCCAGATCTGGATTACCAATTATGTGGTTATGGATTACGGCACAGGCGCCGTGATGGCTGTTCCTGCCCATGACCAGAGAGATTTTGAGTTCGCCCAAAAATATGCTCTGCCGATCAAAATAGTCATCCAGAATAAAGAGCATGATTTGTCTGTGGAGACAATGGCGGAAGCTTATGTGGAACCCGGCTGGCAGGTTAATTCCGCTCAGTTTGACGGCATGGAAAATGAAGCAGCCAAGCAGGAAATTTCATGCTGGATGGAAGAAAACGGCATGGGCAGACAGACCGTGACCTATCGTCTGCGGGACTGGGGCGTTTCCAGACAGCGTTACTGGGGCAATCCCATCCCCATCATCTACTGTGACGATTGTGGTGTGGTGCTGGTTCCGGATGAAGATTTGCCGGTGCTGCTGCCTGACAATGTGCAGGTTGGCAAAACAACCAGAAATCCGTTGCTGTCAGTGCCTGAATTTGTCAACACAACCTGTCCCAAGTGTGGTAAAGCTGCTCACAGAGAGACAGACACGATGGATACTTTTGTGGACAGCAGCTGGTATTTTGCACGTTATGCCGACCCTAAAAATGATCAAGAGCCGTTCAATAAAGATAATGCCAATTACTGGCTGCCGGTGGATCAATACATCGGTGGAATTGAGCATGCTGTGATGCATCTGCTGTATGCCAGATTTATTCATAAGTTTATGCGAGATTTGGGTTGGGTGAATTGTGACGAACCCTTTGCCAGACTGCTGACTCAGGGTATGGTCACCAAAGACGGCGCCAAGATGAGCAAGAGCAAAGGCAATGTGGTTGACCCCAAATATATTGTGGACCGCTTTGGCGCAGATACCTTGAGAGTCTTTCTGCTGTTTGCCTCTCCTCCGGAAAAAGATTCAGAGTGGAGCGACGACGGCGTAATGGGCGCTTTCAGATTTTTAAACCGGGTCTGGCGTCTGATTGATACATACAAGGACGCTGTCCGCAAGGGCTTGTCCAAAGGTTCTTCTGAACAGGAACTTTCCGCTCAGTTCAAAGATTTGAGATACAGCACCCATCATACCGTACAGAAATGGCTGGACGACACTGACAAGAGAATGCAGTATAATACTGCCATTGCAGCTATTATGGAGCATCTGAATAACGTCACTACCGTCAAGGAACCCAATAAATTGAATGATGCTGAACTGGCTGTCTTTGCAGAAGCCTGTGCCATCATGCCCAGACTGCTGTATCCTTTTGCACCGCATATTGCAGAAGAACTGTGGCAGGCTTTGGGCAATAAAACCTTGCTGCACGAGGCAGGAATGCCAACATATAATCCGGATTATCTGGTCAGGGACTACATATCCTATGTAATTCAAATCAATGGCAAGGTTAGAGGCAAGATGGATATTGCGCCAGGCACTCCTGAAGCAGATATCAAAGCAGCAGCTTTGGAAGTGGAAAACGTCAAACGCACAATTGAAGGCAAAACTATCCGCAAGTTAATAGTTATACCCGATAAGATGGTCAGTGTCGCCATCTCATAAAGATAGATAATTATACTTCAAAGGCTGTCGGGAACTATCCGGCAGCCTTTTTCCTGACAGAATTTGCTTGACTTCATTTGTAATATTCAATTAGTATAAAAAAGGCAGAAAGGAGTAATAATGAGTGTCATAGAACCTGAAAGCCTCTATAAAAGCATATTCGATCATGCCTTGATTGCTATTGGCGTTACTGACACCGATGGCAGATTTATCCTGGTCAACGATACCTGGTGCAACCAGCTCAGCTTTTCTCAGGAAGAAGCTATGCAGTTATCTTTGAAGGATATTCTGCTGCCCGAGGATATGGAAATCAGGCTCAGGAACTTTCAGAAGCTGGTCAGAGGCGAGACTGACTGCTTTCGGAAATTGTCCCGCTACAAAAGAAAAGATGGCAGCGGATTCTGGACCAATCTCAGCGTTACTTCCATAAAAAACTCAGCCGGAGAAGTCATTGCCGTGCTCAATATCTTTCAGGACATAGACAAGCTGGTAAAGACAGAAAACAATCTCAAGCATATAAATCTCTCCCTGGAAGACATTAATGAACATATGATAATCGCCAACAGGGAAATCCAGAAGAAAAACGAAGAACTGCAACTGGCATACAAGAAGCTGAATGAACTAGCCAGAACGGATTCTCTGACTGGGCTTGCCAATCGCAGAGAACTGGAAGAGCGTCTGCTGATGGAGTCACGCCGCACCATGCGGACAAAAAATGAATTTTGCATCTGCATCTGTGACATAGATGACTTCAAACAGATCAATGATAACAATGGTCACGATGTTGGTGACATCGTACTTAAAGATCTGGCAGAGCTGTTTACCAAATGCATCCGTGAAACTGATGTAGCTGGACGCTGGGGTGGTGAAGAGTTTATGTTTATTCTTCCCGAAACTCCTTTAAAGGGCGGAATGGGTGCTATGGAAAGAGTTAGATTAACAGTTGAAAACTATGTGTTTACAGTTAAAGATAAAACCTTCCAACTGACTGTAACGATTGGTGTCAGTACTTTTATGCCTGACAGCACACTGGAAGATGTAATCAAGCAGGCTGACCTGGCACTTTATGCCGGCAAGAAAAACCATAAAAATATAGTGATTCAGTACACCAAGCATCTGGAAGCCATCCACTCCATCTACCTCAAGAACAGGACATAAAAAAAGGAGTCAGCTTATCTGAAACTGACCCCCAATACTAATCAATTTAGTTATCAGATTTCTGTGGGGAAACCCTTCTGCAAAACATTCTTCATATCGTGAAGTGCTTTCAGCTTATTATTCATTGTAAACGCCGGTATGTTTACATCTTTATCAACGACTTCCGGTGCTAAAATCAGCTCAGCATTCTGCAGGAACAGCTCAGCTTTCTGATTCCAGAAAACAGGCTCAGCCAGGGCAGGTGAAATCCAGTCCAGTTCATATGCCAGCTTAAGCAACTGATTGAAAAGAGGACTCTTGGCGGGATTGCTGAACTTTGTAACTATCCCTGCATTGGCAATCGCTATGCCCTCAATTTCCAGATAGGTGGGTTGAGGCAGCAGCAAATCAACCGGTGCAGTTTCTTCAAAGAAAGGAACAACCGCAATTCTGAATGCCTTCTTGCTGCCGGATTCCGGATATGCACCATAGCTGAAAACAAAGTCTGCTTCTTCCAGAGCAGGCTTAATGCCTAAAGCCAGCAGACTGGACAGATTGGAATAGTCAGATGTTATCAGCACGTTGCCTGCATCACTATTGACCTGAGAGGCTTTCTGCCAGATGGCAAGGGCATCAGCTTCACTTAAATGGTTGAGGTTATAGATAAACAGCATATCGATTTCAGGCTGTAATTTCTCAAGATTATTATACAACTCGTCAGCAAAACGGTTGTAGTTGCTTTCCGGAGGATTAATCAGAATCAGCTTTTTACCCAGGCGTTGATGCAGCCTGATCATTGTTCTGAGGGTATGGCTGACTTCCCCAATCACTACAAAAGTGCTGTATTTTTTAAGCTGAAAATAGGGTTTGTCAGAAGGAAATTTCTGCCACAAGCTGTCTGTGAACAAAGGCTTGTAACCATTGGAAACCAGCTTTCGGCCTGTATTTTCGGCAATTTCCCTGAGCAGAAGCATCTCTTCTAAAGTCACCGTGGGAGTTATTTCAAATCTTTTCTTAGCAGCAGCCTTATGATGCGTCTTGATAAGCTCCAAAGTTTCAGACCAGGAAATTTCCTTCCAGCCAGCTTTGGTTTTTACCATGGGTTGAGTCAGTCTGTCACTTCCCATCAGGCTTTGCCAGCCGAAGCGTCCATTGAAACAAATATTTCTGCCATTAAAGCTGGAATTGATAATGGGTTCATCACCATCTTCGGGAGTGGTGATCCGGATGATTTTTCCGGTCTGGGCTTCCACTTTGATGGAGCAACCCGTGCCGCACAGACCGCAGCTTTGGATGGTTGTCTCTTTGCTCAGAG
This sequence comes from Cloacimonadaceae bacterium (SeqCode), assembly GCA_046485025.1. Classification (GTDB taxonomy): domain Bacteria; phylum Cloacimonadota; class Cloacimonadia; order Cloacimonadales; family Cloacimonadaceae; genus UBA5614. The sequence continues at coordinate 8,065 of JAWOHU010000207.1, forward strand.
GATTCATTTTGTAGTTCAGATTTCTATCCACCAAAGCTCCCACCGGGCAGACATTAATACACTTGCCGCAGGATTCACAGCTTGTCTGAGTCAGGCTTTCGCCAAATTCCGGCGCCACCAGAGTAGGAAAGCCTCTGTAAATGTAACCTAGGACAGCTGCGCCCTGAATTTCGGCACAGGTTCTGATGCAGCGTCCGCAGTTGACGCATTTGTTTGAATCTCTTAATATGAATGGATGGCTGGCATCGATGGGATGATGGTTCACGCTGCCCAGGAAACGGACGGGATCAACTTCATAGTCTGTGCAGTATTGTCTCAGGAAACAGGTCTCATTAACCTGACAACCGCATTCCAGGCAACGTTCTGCTTCAAGCTTTGACTGCTCCTCTTCAAAACCAAGTTCAACTTCAGTAAATGTGCTCCTTGCTTTGGCAATCTCGATTTCCGGCATAACGACGCGCTCACGTTTTTCAAACTGCTCATACTCCTGTGGTGAGATTTCTTTTATCTTATGCCCTTTCTTGGAATCGAATCTGTCCTTAGGCGGATTCAAGGGCAAGCCCTGCAGAAACTTATCAATCATTTCAGCAGCCCGGCGTCCGTCCGCTATGGCTTCAATCGCAGTGGCAGCACCGCGTCTGAAATCACCTCCCGCAAAGACATTCTTCAGTCCCGTAAACATATTGTCTTCATTGACAATTGCTGTGGACCAGCGGCTGATGGGAAAGACCTTGCCTTCAATCTGATTTTCCGGTTGATTGAATGCATCTGTATCCGGCACCTGTGAAATGGCAGCTATGATATTATCAAACTGCAGTGTAAAGAACTCTCCCGTCGGTTCAGGACGGCATCTGCCGCTGCTGTCAGGCTCTCCCAGTTTCATTTTTTCCAGTTTCACTTCTTTCAGGACACCTTTCTCACCCATGTATTCCACAGGATTGGAGAGCATGTAAAACTTTACGCCTTCATGCTCTGCAGCGTCTATTTCAAAGGCTTCGGCAGGCATTTCATCTCTGGTGCGGCGGTAGATAATGCTGACCTCAGTGCCCAAACGGACAGAAGTCCTGGCACAATCTATGGCTGTATTGCCGCCGCCCACAATGGCGACTTTTTTACCCAGCTTGGGTGTATTGCCCAGAGCGTGAGCTTTGAGAAAATCCACTCCCAGGTAGCAGCCATTTAAATCACTGCCTTTAACAGGCATAGGAACAGCTTTCTGAGCACCGATTGCCACATAGACCGCAGCATATTTCTGGCTCAGTTCATCCAGGAAAAAGTCCTTGCCCATGACCTTGTTCGTGTGGATTTTCATACCGTTGGTGCACATCAGCGCAATTTCTTTATCCAGAACTGCTTTAGGCAGACGGTATTCCGGAATGCCATATCTGAGCCAAC
>JAWOHU010000172.1:0-6252 GCA_046485025.1 Cloacimonadaceae bacterium (SeqCode)
GTGGTTGATTGCTTTGGTGGTCTGGGTAATGGACATGATTTCCGGCGCTGTGCGGCAAAGCCTGAGTGAAGTGTAGTTTTAATTCCGCTTTCAGTCGGAATTAAAGCAATTAAAAATTTAGAATTAAGAATTAAAAAACAGATTTCCTGCCTGTTGCAAACGGTTCATAGGGCGCAGTCCTATACCTTTAGGGTGGCGGGTGGGAATAGATAATAAAAATATAAAATAACGAATTATGAATTGAAATCCGGGCGCAGCGGTGACGCAATAAGGAAGAATTATGAATCCGGTCGAACTTATCTTAAAAAAACGCAATGGCTACATCTTAAGCAAAGATGAGATAGATTACTTTATCACAGCCTATCTGGCAGGCTCCGTCACTGATTATCAGATGTCTGCATGGCTGATGGCTGTCTATTTTCAAGGGCTGATGCCTGACGAAATCTTTGCTCTGACCGAGAGTTACATCAAAAGCGGCAAGCAGATTGAGTTTCCCGCTGACATCATCACGGCGGACAAGCACTCCACCGGCGGTGTGGGTGACAAGATAAGTCTGATGCTGGCTCCGATTGCAGCAGCTTTGGGACTCTATGTGCCGATGATTTCAGGGCGCGGATTGGGGCACACGGGTGGCACTTTGGACAAGCTGGAAGCCATTCCCGGCTTTCAGACGCAATACGATATTGAGGCTTTCAAAGCTCTGACTCTGCAGCACGGAGTTGCTATGGTAGGGCAGTCTGAGCATTTGGTTCCCGCTGACAAAAAAATCTATGCCTTGCGTGATGTGACAGCCACAGTGGACAGTCCGGGGCTGATTACGCCAAGCATTATGAGCAAGAAAATTGCTGAAGGCGCTAAGCATCTCGTGATAGATTTAAAGGTCGGCAGCGGTGCTTTTATGCCAAATTTAAACCGCGCCAAAGAACTCGCAGAGCTTTTAATTAAGACAGGGAACGCTTTCGGGCAAAAGGTGACAGTCGTTTTCACCAATATGAATGCACCTTTGGGCACTCATATCGGCAACGCGCTGGAAGTGATGGAAGCAATTGAATATCTGAAAGGAAACTTTCTGCCGGACACGCAAATCATCACCGAAACCCTGACCGCAGAAATGCTCATCAGCGCAGGCGTGGTCAAGGATTTTGACGAAGCAGTCAGCCAAATCAGAGCAGTTGTGAGCAGCGGAAAAGCCCTGCAGAAATTTGAGGAAATGATCTCTGCTCAAGGCGGCGACGCTCAGGTCTGTTCTGACTACAGCCGTTTTGCTCAGGTCAAATTTGAATTGCCGATATTGTCTAAACAAGCAGGATATGTGCAAAGTATCAATTCCAGCAACATCGGATATGCCTTAATCGGCATCAAAGCAGGTCGGCAAAAGGTTTCTGACGAACTTGATTACGGGGCGGGTGCCATCCTGCACCCCAAAGTCGGCGATGAAATCAAATCAGGACAGCAAATCGGAACTCTCTTTACCAATGACAAACAAGCCGGCGAACAAGCCATTCAGCGCATCCTGGACAGCTATAAACTCAGCCCGGAACCGGTCCCGACAGAAGACATCATCCTGGGTAAAATAACCTTGTCCGACCTGTAAATCAGTTGTTTATTAAGCTCTATCTATCCTGACAAAGTTCATACTGATTCCATATTCCAGCCTTTTCTGACTACAATTCGCCCTCTTTCTGACTATATTTAACTCCAGAATTTTCCACATTTCGCGCTTTCCCCTTCCCTAATAGTTAAAGTATATCAAAAGTAGATCAAATGTATATCAAATGTATAGTATATGTATTCTAAAGCATATTTGATATACTTTAGATATCCTTTTGCCTTACATTTGGTCAAGATTGGGTTTTAGGAGTGGAAAATGTGGAAAACTGGAAAAGTGAAGTTGTAAAATGTTTGTCGTAACACAGATTGTTAATCTGCCCAAGGCCGGGATTGCTAATCCCGGTCAGATTTTTGTATGAACGCTGAAATAACGATACATGCTTATCCGGAGTTCAAATTGCCCTCCACCAAATTTAAGGGGTATGATTTATAATGGGGCAATTCGGACTTCGTGCAGCGGTTAGATGTAATTCACGAAGTCCTAAATTCCCTGCAAGATATGTGTTCATTGCACTCTATTCAGGGAATTTCGAACTCCGGAAAAAAGGCAATTCGGACTTCGTAAAACGGAATTCAGCTTTTCTTTTCGCGGGCTCGGGGGTGGGATTTATGATAAGCTGTCTTGATATCTTCCAGGGTGACGTGGGTGTAAATCTCTGTTGTAGAAAGGTTTGAATGCCCCAGCATCTGCTGAATGGCACGCAAATCTGCCCCGTTCTGCAGCAGATGCGTGGCAAAGGAATGGCGGATGGTATGGGGTGAAAAGCCCTTCTGCTGAGCAATCAGACGGATAAAACGCTGCAAAATGATATTGAGCTGGCGGTTGTAAAACGGCAGTCCTGAGCGGGTCAAAAAAAGGTGTTCGGATTTGCCTTCGGGATCAAAGGCAGGCCTGATGGCAAGATAGGTTTTGATAGCTTCCAGAGCGGGTCTGCCGACCGGGACGATGCGTTCCTTACAGCCCTTGCCCTTGACGCGGAGCAGGCAGTTTTTCTGGTCCAAATCCCTGAGCAGAATGCCGCAGACCTCGCCGATACGCAGTCCGGAGGAATAGATCAGTTCAAAAATGGCGCGGTTGCGGATGCCGAATTTGTTGTCCAGTTCAGGGATTTTCAGCAGCCGGTCGATTTCATCAAGGGTAAAAAACTTGGGCAGAGGTTTCTCGAAACGGGGCGTTTCCATCTTCTGGACAGGATTGTTTTCAATGTAGCCCTGCAGTTTCAGAAAGCGGAAGAAACTCTTTACAGATGCTGATTTGCGTGCCAGGGAACGGTTTTTGTCGGGTTTGTCGTGCAGTTCGCGCAGCCAGTCCCGCACCATCAGAATCGTGATCTCTCTGACGTTGACATTCTCATCCTGGAAAAAGGCTGACAGGAACTTGTGAAACTGCTCCAGATCAAGTCTGTAAGCATATTGCGTCTGAGCGGACTTGCCTTCCAGATGCAGGTTTTCGATGAACTTGTCAATCAGTCCGGTCATATGGCTAAAGTCTTATCAGTCAGGGAGTTAATATCGCTCTATAAAATCCCGCAGGATGGGCATCCGGGTTTTGAAATTGAGCACTTCATATTTGTATAAAAGAATCAGCAGAATCATCCCCAAAACCAGACCGATAACAAACTTCCAGCGCATCTCGTCAGAGAAGAGCGCCATCGCTCCGAGGAAGGCGATAACTATGTAATAGACGATGTACCACCACTGTGCAGCCCCCAAAGTAGTGATGTAAACCAGAAAGACAAATCCGATGCCTAATATCGCGTAGAAAAACCAGACCGATTTCATAAATCCTTCTCCTTTGCTATCCCTGCTGCTGAAGTTAGTTCAGATGGCAGCCATTCAATTCCATAGCTAAGACGACAATATTGAGCCGGCTGATTTGTGTCAAAGATTTTTCTTGTCAATAAACGCAGGGAAGGAAAAATCAGTCTGATCATCAGTTCCGGAGGAAGTATGAATCAGCACATTGCGGACACAGCCAAACTCGGCAATAATGTCTCGTTGGGCTTCAACACAGTCATCTGCGAAGATGCGGTCATCGGTGACGACTGCACGCTCGGACACAACGTCGTTATCCACAAAGGCACGCAAATCGGCCAGGGGACACGCATTGACGACAATACCATCATCGGCAAAACACCGCTGTCCTCACCCCGCAGCATCTTCAAACCACCTGTGGAAATGAATCCCGCGGTGATCGGAGAAAACTGTCAGATCGGCGCTAATGTCATCATCTATGCCCAGTGCAAAATCGGGCAGCGCAATCTGATTGCGGACATGGCAACTGTCAGGGAAAATGTGACCGTCGGCGAACTCAACATCATCGGACGCAATGTCACCATCGAAAACTACTGCGAAATCGGCAACCGGAACAAGTTTGAGACCAATTGCTACATCACCGCTTACTCCAAAATTGAGGACTATTGCTTCATCGCGCCCTGCGTGGCAACCAGCAATGATAACTTTATGGGACGCGACGCAGAGCGCTTCAAACACTTCAAAGGCGTTACCATCCGCACCGGCGGGCGCATCGGAGTCAATTCCACCATCCTGCCCGGCAAGGTCATCAACTCAGACGGCATGGTGGCAGCCGCTTCCGTCGTCACCAAAGACGTCCCGGAAAACACAGTGGTGCTGGGCAGTCCTGCCAAACCGGTGGGCGAAGTCACAGAAGCGCAACAGCTTAAGAATAATCTGGATAAATAAGGTAGTTTTATCTGCTTGACGAAAATGAGCGGATTTCAAAACATTGAAATCGGAGAGAGATTATGAAAGTCCTTGTGATTACACCCACCTATAACGAGAAAGAGAATATCGAGAAACTGGTGAATGCAGTTCTGAAGCAGTCTGAGGACATCGAACTGCTGATTATTGATGATAATTCGCCGGACGGGACAGGTGCCATCGTGGAAAAGCTGATGGAGAGCGAACCGCGCCTGCAGATTATCAAGCGCGCCGGCAAGATGGGTCTGGGTTCAGCTTATGTTAGGGGCTTCAAATATGCTCTGGAGCGGGATTATGAGTTCATCATGGAAATCGATGCGGATTTTTCTCATAATCCTGATGACATTCCGCGCCTGCTGGAAGCCGCTCAGGACAACGACCTGGTGATCGGATCGCGCTATTGCGAAGGCATCAATATTATCAATTGGCCGATAGAACGTCTGCTGATCAGCTATTTCGCTTCCAAATATGTGAGACTGATAACCGGCATGCCCATCAAGGACCCGACCGGCGGATTCAAATGCTTCCGGCGCAAGGTGCTGGAAAAGATAGATCTGGACAACATCCACTCGGAAGGATATTCTTTCCAGATTGAGATGAACTATAAAGCGTGGATGAAGAAATTCAAGATCAAAGAAGTCAGCATCGTTTTCACAGAAAGGATGGACGGGCACTCTAAGATGAGTAAAAAAATCGTCTATGAAGCCGCCTGGATGGTGTGGAAACTGCGCTTGCTGGCTATTATGAAGGCGTTATAATAAAATCACGGAACACACGGAAAAGACTGAACACACGGAAAACAAAGCTGAAGTTATTTATAATTTAAATGACAATTCGATGAGTAGAATAATTCCATTTTTACAGATAGAAAAGATCGCCATGCACGGTTACGGGCTTGGCTTTGCAGATGGCAAGGCAGTATTTGTGCCATTCACCATGCCGGGTGACTGTGTGGATGTGAAAGTCCTGCTGGAAAAGAAAGACGTCATCTTTGGCACTGTGGCGGAATATGTCGAAACTGCCGAAGACAGCATCCTGCCGGGCTGCGACGCTTTTGGCGGAGAACATGCCTGCGGGGGTTGCGACTGGCTGATGGTACCATATAAAACGCAACTGGAATGGAAAACGGAACTCGTCAGGCAGACCTTCGAACCGCTCAAACTCAAATCCAAAGTCAGGAAATGCGTTGCTTCCCCTCAGGAACAATTTTATCGCAACAAGAGTTTTCTGCCGGCGGGAAAAGGTTCCGGCGGACTTTATTTTGGCATGTATGCCCGTTACAGCCATAACGTCATCCCGCATCAGAAGTGCTTTTTACAGCCTTCCGTGATGGATGAAATCCTGTCTGAAATTGAGTCCTTTGCCCGGAAAGTCAGACTCGAACCCTATGACGAAGTCAATCAACAAGGCACTTTGCGGCATGTGGGCATCCGGATAAACCAGAAGCAGGACGAGATACTGCTGGTTCTGGTCACCAAAGGCAGCAAGTTTCCCTTTACCAATCAGTTCGTGCGCACCCTGACAGAGCGCTTTCCACAAATCACAGGCATAGTGCAGAACATCAACCGCAAGGCGGGCAACGTGATTTTGGGCGAGGAAGAAAAGCTGCTTTTCGGCAGTCCTTATCTGCATGACGAACTCGGCGGAGTGAAGTTTCGGCTGCACTACAAAAGCTTTTTCCAGATCAATCATGGTACCACGGAAAAGCTGTATGCCCACCTGAGAACGCATCTGAGCCCGGATGACACGGTTCTGGACGCCTATTGCGGGATTGGCAGCATCGGACTTGTTTTAGCAGGAAAGGTCAAACAGGTCATCGGCATTGAAGAAATTCCTGAAGCCATTGCTGATGCAGAGTTTAACGCAAAACTGAATAAAATGTCCAACATCAATTTTCAGCTTGGTAAAGTGGAGGACGTT
>JAWOHU010000173.1:0-7738 GCA_046485025.1 Cloacimonadaceae bacterium (SeqCode)
TATTATGGCAGTAAAAATGGATACTGACGGCAACTGGATTTGGGCTGCCTCTGCCGGCAGTTCTGTCTGGGACATGGGTCAGCGCATCTCAACAGACGGCAGCGGGAATATCTATATTACCGGTTACTTTAAAGATACTGTTGTCTTCGGCAGTACTACAATCAGCAGTGGAGCAACCTACAATCAAGACATTTTCGTTGCCAAACTCAATCCCTCCGGAAACTGGCAATGGGCTGTCAGCGCCGGCGGATATGCAACTGACTATGGTTATGGCATTGCAGCCGACTTGTATGGTTTTGTCTATGTCACAGGAGGCTTTGACGCCGCTGCCTATTTCGGTACAAATTATCTGACCAGCGCCGGAATTTATGACATTTTTATTGCAGGACTGGATACCAACGGTAACTGGCTTTGGGTGAAAACAGCCGGCGGAATCAGTTCAGATTACGGAAGAGCTGTCGGCATTGATACAGTCAGAAATATTCGTGTCTCCGGAGATTTCAGATCCAGTGCCTTTTTTGATGGTTTATCCCTTGTCACGATTGGTGATGCTGATTTCTTTGTAACTAAATTATCCGTCCCTGCCTTGCCACTTCTGACCTTACCCTTTCTGGAAGACTGGGACTCCGGTTCGCTTTATGCCAATTACTGGACTGCGGATACTGATAACTGGCACATTGATAACACTATGGGAAATCCTGCTCCGGCAGTGGTTTTCCAGAGCACGCCCGGTCTGATGGATTATGATTCCGCTCTGACCAGCCATGAGTTTGACGGCACAATGATGTCGTCAGTCAAGCTCAAGTTCGACCTGGATTATGATTACACAGACTGGATGGGTAACAATGTCCTGATTCTGGAAATCTGGAATGGAACCGTCTGGACAACGATTGGAACCTACGCTTATTATAATGTCACTGAACCCACTACCTTTGTTATGGATATATCTACTTATGCGGTCGGGAACATCTTTAAAATACGCTTCAGGGCGGATGGTTATGATGGCAGCACTTTTAACTATTGGCTGATAGACAACATCCGTCTGGAAGAGATTCCAGCCCAGATAAGCACCCCTCAGAACCTGACCATGACAAAATCCGGTAACTTTGTTTATCTGAACTGGGACCCTGTTCCGGAAGCTGACTGGTACGGGCTTTATCTTGCCTTTGATGCTTATGGGCCTTTCTATTATGGTAACTGGGTTGATGCATCCATAACTCAGCTGGAAGGAGAAATTACACCTGATATGGACCCCATACTGTTTTTCAGAATCACAGCCGGAGCAGGCGATCCGCCGGGGTTCCGCAACCCTGAACAGAACAGTCTCGAGGCTGCCATCAGCAATCTAAGAAACAGTCAGTAAAACAGGATAGAGTTACTTCCTTCTGCGCAGACGGTATTTGATCTGCACCGGTTTGGGTGCAAAGTAGAAATTATGCTCATCAAAAACAGGCTGCAGTTCGTCCAGCCAGGTGGCGGCTTCATCGAATTTGGCAAAGAAAGGACGGTTTATCCATTCCGGCTGGCGCGATTCCAGGTAGGACAGGACAAATACTTTCCTGCCTGAAATTTTGGTAATGCCGTCAATTTTAACCTTGCCCTGCCGGGTTGACATAGACGGGCCGCGCAGGGTTTTGCACAGCCCTGAAACGCTGCGGATGACATCACTGTAGATGTAGTAAATTTGTGACAGGGGCACTGCAAAATAATGATGGGCGCCGGTGTTGCGCGCGACAAACATATAGTAAGGCACAATTCCCAGATTGTATTGCAGATTCATCATCTCATGCCAGATTTCCGCGCTGTTGTTGATGTGATTCAGGACTGGTGACTGGCTTCTGATAATGGCTCCAGTTGACTGGATGTTTCTGATGGCCTTTTGAGCGTAAGTTGTTTTCAGTTCCGCAGGATGACTTATATGTGCCTGGAAGGCAAGGTGCCTGCCTGATTTCACCACCTCTTCAAACAGATTCAAAATCTGCTTTGTATCTGCATCTGAAATGTAGCGGAAAGGCCAGTAGGCAAGTGATTTGGAGCCTATCCGGATGGCTCTGATATGGTCAAATTCCTTGCTCAGGAATGGTTCTATGTAAAGACGCAGCAGTTCTGCGCTCATGACCATGGGGTCACCGCCTGTAAACAAAATGTCAGTGATTTCTGTATGCTGCTTGATGTATTGCTGAAAAGATTTGGATTCATCCGTAGCAAACTTCAGGTCATTGATTCCAATAAACTGAGGCCAGCGGAAACAGAAAGTGCAATAGGCATGACAGGTCTGCCCTTCAGATGGAAAAACCAATACCGTTTCTGCATACTTATGCTGAATGCCCTTAACCTTTTCACTTCCCAGGGAAGGGACGTTATCCTTCTGTCCTGCCGGATTGGGATTCAGAGACATACGGATGGTGTTAATCGCCTTCATTTTTGTTTCAGGATCGGAGTTTTTGACTTTGGCAAGCTCTTTGTGGTGCCTGGGCAGCATCATATCCGGATGGGGAAAGTTCAGTCTGAAGATAGGATCATCCATCCCCTTGTCCCAATCTATCAGTTCATTGATTACATAGTTATTTGTCCTGAACGGAAAGACCTGCATCACGCTTTTCATATCCTTGATAAAGGAGCGCGGAAAACTCTGCAGCGGCACGATCTGGTCAAGATTTCCAGGGTGATAGAATTCTATTTGGTTATATTTAAGCTTCAAAGAGACTCCAATATTGTACTGGCTTAATAGGTTGATTATTTAGTTTGCCGAATAATCCCGAAACAAGATAACTTAATATATATGAGCGAAATAACTTACACTTAATAGATTGATTTTAACTGGATATCTGTCAAGATTTTTCTACTACGAATGATAAAGGATGACAGAGCCGAGCCGGCGAAACGCTCTGGATTTCTCACTGATGATTCGTTCTGCGTGGCTCAGATCTAAAAGCAGCATATGAATCAAAGTATAGAAAAAAGCCTGACGCATCATTAAAAAAATATGCCTGAATCACATTCTTAACAAATAGATTAAAGTTTAATAGAGCTTAATGATACATTTAGGTAGAGATAAAAACATAGATTATCAGTCTCAAATCAGACAGAGAAAGGCTTGACAATAATCCATAATCCAACAGAAATGAAATTAGGGGCGTGTCAGCTTGTCACGGGCTCAGTTGTTAAATCAAAAAGAAATAGTCAGCAATAGAGGAGTGTCTTATGCGAAGCATAGTCTTTATTATATTGTTTCTAGCTTTAGCCGGAACTGTTTTTGCCCGCTCTCTGGAATGGGAGATGCGTAACACGGTTATGACCATTAATCCTGATCCCATCAATTTTCCTGTCTCCACTTACGATGATTACATGAGGGATATTGAATCACTGGGCGAGCCATATTCTGAAGAAGTGAGCAGAATTATAAATACAGAGCGGAATCGTGGGTATTTCCTCATAGTTGTCCGCAACACTATTTACACGCAACTGATGTCTTCCCTTGCCACCTATCAGACTGACCTGTATAATGAGGGTTTGAGCTCGATCATAGTAAATTATTCAGGCAGTTCAAGTTCAGACCTGAAAAACACCATAATCAGCTATTACAACAGTCATAGCATATTGGGTGTTATCATGGTCGGGAATTTACCGGTTGCCTGGTATGAATATCAGACCAACGATGATGAAGGCAATCCCACCGAATATTGGGACAGCTTTCCCTGCGATCTGTACTACGCTGATATGGACGGCGTCTGGATTGATGCTGACAATAACGGCATTTATGATCAACATACTAACGGAACCCATCCGGAAATCTGGATCAGCCGCATCAGAGCTGACAACCTGCCAACCATCGGACAGACGGAAGTGAACCTTATCACATCCTACTTTGCCCGCAACCATCTGCACCGCACGAACTCTCTCATGGGATCGAACCAGGCGCTTGTCTATGTGGATGACGACTGGGAGGGAGCCGGTGTCTTCTATTTGGATGCGATGTATAATCTGTATCAGAATGCTACTCTGGTAAACACTTCCGCAGAAACCAATTCTGTTGATTATCGGGAAAACAGACTGCCGGGATCGTATGAATTTATCCAGGTAATGGTTCACAGCGGTCCCCAACATCACAATTTCAAGGTTGTTGTGGACGGAAATGAAACTTTCGGTCAGGTACTTTCCTCTGAACTGCCTAATCTTCCCAACTCGAAATTCTTCAATTTATATGCTTGCAGTAATTCCCGTTATACAGAGACCAACTGCATGGGCAGCGTTTATCTTCTGGGCAACAATTACACTCTGAATGTAGTGGGTACTACCAAGACAGGCAGTATGCTCTATTTTAGCGAGTTTTACAGCCCCCTCTCCCAGGGGATGAGCTTTGGAGAAGCTTATAAGAACTGGTGGGCTGCCGTAATCGATAACAATCAGGCCAATTACGGTCAAATACTCTGGTTTTACGGAAATGTACTTTTAGGGGACTGCACCCTGAAGGTTAGCTATGACGCAAACTTTGTTGAATGGACTGGAGCGGCTTCCACGGATTGGCACAATCCTGCCAACTGGAGCAGCAACGCCGTGCCGACAAGCACCTCAGATGTCTACATTCGGGGAGGGCTGACCAACTATCCTGCAACTTCCTCTTCTGCAGGTTCCTGCCGCAACATACTTGTTACCGAAGGAGCTTCCATAAGTATCTATAACACTCTGACAGTACACGGAAACCTGAGCAACTGGGGTTATATCAATCTCCTGAATGAGACATCAATTCTGCGAGTGTATGAAAGCGTTGTCATTGGTGACGGCGGAACGGTCCACTCCAATTATCCCAGTACCCAATTCTATGTTTACAAAGACCTGAACATACTCAACCAGGCCAACTTTGTCTATTCCGGCTATCTTGTGTTTGACGGCAGCAGCCATTCCACTATGACCAACCGCAGTTCCACCACCCAACTGGGAAGAATCAATTTCCAGAAAACATCTCCTGCAGCTATCATATGCAGCAGCAGCAGTTCGGCAGATTTTACCATCCAGACAAATATCTATGTGAACAGCAACAGCACTTTCACGAATAATTACTCAGGCAACATCAAGCTGAACGGAGACCTGACAAGCACGAATACAAGCGGATACGGAATCAACTTTAATGCAGGAACCCTAATTCTGAACGGGACTTCCCACACGATCAACATAGCTTCGCCCAATCACAGAATAAACAACCTCATGCTTCAGGCGGGAGGAAGCCTGAGCTTTGACTATCCCTTGCATGTTTATGGCAACTATGAAGCATCAACAGGTGCCGGCACAATAATAAACGCTTCCAGTCTGACTGTTGACCAAAACTGCACGCTGGCTGGAAACCTGACTCTGAACAGCAGTTCAGGTGACCTGATCGTAGGCGGCAACCTGGTCTGGGCTGATCAGTCCTCCGCAACTATCAATGATGCCAGTGCAGATATCAAATGTTACGGTGATATGACTTTCTCATCTTCTTCAAACGTGGTAATGAGCCAGGGTTACGTTGAGTTTCTAGGCACTGGGACAGCCAATTTGATCAACCACAGTTCCAACACTGTGATTTATCACCTGAAAGTAAGTAAGCCGTCCCCAGGCTACCTAAACTTTGCTGCAGCATCCGATCAGGGGTTTACTATAGCGGGCAACATCTGGAACTATGGGGGTTGCAAGTTAAGCTGCGGTTTTTCTGGAATCATCACTCTGATGGGAAACTTGACCAGTTACAACACTGTCTCCCAGGGAATAAACTTGTTGAGTGGAACACTCAGACTCATTGGGAACAATCAGTCTATCAACTTTGCTTATATACAGGACACAATAAATAACCTTACCGTTAACTCTTCAGGACAGATCAGCATCATATCTGATCTGATCATTAATGGCAGCCTGATAGTGCAAAGCGGGCAATTAAATACGGGAGCGAACACCATCACTATATACGGAGATGCAAACGTGCAATCAGCTCTGCAGATGACAAATAGCTCTTCCATTTTTAACTGCCACGGCAACCTGACTCTGAGTGCCGCTTCCAATAGTCAGTTCACGAATGGGAATCTGAATCTTTATTCCTCCCTATTTATCAATGATGGGGCAGCTGCAAACTTCGAAACCGGTTTCCTGATAAAATTTCGGGGCAGTCCCGTGCAATCGCTAATCTGTGAATCTTCAGGAATCACATTTACCGATATTTATGTGGATAAACCGACAAATCATCTGCAGATAAGCGGTGCCACGAATCATTTTGATTTTTCAGGCACCCTGACCATAGTCAACCCCAGCGTAGTAAGGATCCAGGATGGTATTACCGTTAACGGAGGAGCGGCAGTAATGACCGGAACTCTGCAAATCAACAACGGAGGCACTCTTAATCTGGCTGATCTGAGTCTGACTTACGCACCGGGTTATGGTGGCGGAAACCTTAATGTCGGAGAGAATGGAGTCCTCAATATCAGCAATAATATTAACAAGGAGAACAGTACGCTCCTAAATCTGAACGGCGGAGAGATCAATCTGAATATGCCCGATACAGGTTCACATATTAATCTGTACGGCTCAACCAATATTTCCGACGGAGTTCTGCGACTGGTTTCTAACGGACTGCAGTTGAATTATCAATCCAGTTTCACCCAAACTGGAGGCAGCGTCCGTCTCGGCAGGGGATTCAGTGCCGACTGGGCTAATGTGTTTCAGCCCCAGGGCGGAAGCTTTGTCTTTACAGGTATGTCAAGCTCCAGTATTGGGTTATCCGCAGGCTGCCACTTCCATGACCTTGTCATCAATAAATCCCTGACCACCAATTCTATTTCCACATCAACAGATATCACAGTTCAAAATGACCTTATCATGCAGAGCGGATCTTTCGTGCCGTCAGCTTCATTTACATGCACAGTCAACCGTGATGTTGTGATCAATGGAGGACGCTTTAACGCAGGCGGCACTGACCTGCTGTTACGCGTGGGCAGAAACTGGCAAAACATAGCTGGTCAGGCCAATTTTATCGAAGGCTCTGGCATTGTTGAATTCTTTGGAACGCAGCCCGGCATTCTCAGTAACGAAAGCTTCCATGCATTGCATATCTCAAAGGAGAATTCGGCAAGCTGCAATGTAATTATTCCCAATGGAGTCACAGTTGTGGCAAGCAACTTGGTGAAAGTCCTTTCCGGATGTCTGGAGATTGATGCGGGGGGTACCTTGGATGCCAATCATAATATCATGATAGAGATGGGCGGAAGCATCAATCTTGCCCTTGCTTCCGACACTTCCATTGTAAGGCTGGCAGGAAACTTCAATGACTATAACACCGAAGTCACTACCACGGCTGGCCTGTACTCCAATGCCAACAGCTTGATAGTTTTGGACGGGACGGAAGACCAATCCATCTCATCTGATGCAGATTACTTCCATGCCGGCACTCTGCAGATCAACAAGACCACAGGAATTGTCCAGATCTGGGATTCCTTGCTCTGTGAGGGAAATTTTGTCCTTGAGCAGGGGAATCTCAACTTCCCCGAACCCGGAACCCATATCGATATTTACGGAAGCCTTGTCGCTTTTCCAGGCACCATTATGAACTCCGGGGACGACATTATCAAATTCCTCGGCAATAACGACGCCGGTATAAATTCTGCCATTAACCTTAGTGTTGTAGAGATCTATGTTTCCAAATCTGGTTCCTCTGGAGTTGAACTTCTGAATGATCTTACTCTGAATGGCTTGGCTACGATGTTCATCACCGGCG
>JAWOHU010000199.1:0-16267 GCA_046485025.1 Cloacimonadaceae bacterium (SeqCode)
CCTATCCAAAGGTCAGGCGCTTTGTTTGAAGTCAATCCGGAAGGCCATGCCCCACAGCAGCTGACCTATGGCAATGCGGTTCATATTTCCTTTGGCGGCAAGGGAACGGTGGTCGGCATCAACACCAGTGAACCGGCCCGCTGGAAACGCTATCGGGGCGGCACAGCAGGTCAGCTTCTGATCGATAAAAACGGAACAGGAGAGTTCAAACCCCTGCTGAAACTGAAAAGCAATCTCACCTGCCCGCTGTGGATCGGCAAGAGGATTTATTTCATTTCAGACCACGAGGGCATCGGCAATATCTATTCCTGCCTGCCGGATGGCAAGGACATCAAAAAACACAGCCATCATAAGGATTACTATGCCCGACGGGCTGATACAGACGGGAAATCAATCGTCTGGCACTCCGGCGCTGACCTGTATTATCTGGATGTGGTTTCCGACAAAGTTCATAATGTCCAAATAGACTACATCAGTCCCTTTGCCCAGAGGCAGAGGAAGTTTGTTGACACTGCGAAATATATGGAGACAACAGAGCTTTCCAAAGATGGCGGCAGCCTGGCGCTGACGGCACGCGGAAAAGCTTTTTCACTGGGTAATTGGGAAGGCAGCGTGCAGCAGTATGGCGCCAGGCACGGTGTCCGGTACCGTCTCGCGTCTTATCTGCCGGATGGTAAACGTCTTGCTCTGATTTCCGATGAAAGCGATAAAGAGCGTCTGGAGCTTCATCCTATTCGCAAGGATTTTACAGAGCCCGATAAGACCAAGGTCAAGATCTTTGATAAAATCGATATCGGCAGACCTTATGACCTGAAACCAGCACCTTATGGTAAGCTGCTGGCACTCAGTAATCACCGCAACGAACTGCTGATCATCAATATTGAAACAGGTAAATATCAGATTGCTGACCAGAACAAATATGGAACTCTGGGTGATTTTAACTGGTCGCCGGATGGCAGATGGCTGGCTTATAGAATTAATTTGAACCGCAAACTTGAAGTTATTCGTATCTATGACACGCAGACAAAGAAGCAGCATGATGTCACCAAACCGGTTCTGGCAGATTATTCACCCTGTTTTGATCCCAGTGGTAAATACTTGTATCTGATATCGATACGGACTTTTGAACCCGTGATTGACAGCATTCAATTCAACTTCATCTTCCCTAATGCTGTAAAGCCTTATCTGATTCCCCTCAAAGCAGATACGCGCTCGCCTTTCCAGCCTGACCTCAAAGGTTTCAATGTCAAACCGGATGAACCTAAAAAGCCTGATGATAAAGCTGCAAAAAAAGATAAAAAAGCCGACAAAGCCAAGGTTGAAGAACCACCCAAGTCTGTGGAGATTGATTTTGACGGCATCACAGACCGGATGGTCGAGTTTCCTGTTAAAAACGGAAATTATGGCAATCTGACAGCTGTGGAAAACAGGATTTTCTATCTTTCCATTGCTGATTACAGCTGGCGGGAAGAGGATGCAAAGCTCTCCCTCGAATGTTATGACCTGAGCAAGCTGGAAGGCTGGACATATCTTTCGGGCATTAATGGTTACACAGTGTCAGGAGACGGTAGCGCAATTCTGGCTGTTTTTGACAAAAAACTGAGAGTCATTTCCACCAAGCTCGAACCCAAGGCAACTTTGCCTGCTGAAGACGCGCCGGGACGCAAATCTGGATGGATTGATCTGAATCGTATAAAACTCGAGATAGAACCTTTACCGGAATGGCAACAGATGTTCAGAGAAGCCTGGCGTCTGCAGAAATATCATTTCTGGACGGAAGACATGTCCGGCATTGACTGGCAGAAAGTTCACACAAGATATTATCCTCTAATCTCGAGATGCGGATGTCGTAGTGAATTTTCTGATTTGATGTGGGAAATGCAGGGCGAGCTTGGTACCAGCCATTGCTATGAATTCGGCGGCGATTATCGTCAGAGTCCTGTCTATCCTATCGGGCAGCTCGGAATTGATTACAAATTCAACCTCAAATACAAAGCCTGGGAAATCACCCGCATTCTGAAAGGAGACCACTGGCAGGGTGAGAACCGTCCGCCCTTTATGAATCCGGGTTTGGGTGTTAAAAAAAGCTGGATGATTACAGCCGTCAACGGTCAGCAATTAAGTAAAGAATTTACTCCCGAACAAGCAACAGTCAACCTGGCGGGTCAGCTTGTGCAGTTGACTGTGTTGAGTCCGGATGGCCAGACCAGCAAAAACCTGACCGTCAAAGCAATGAGCAATGAAATCAGCACCCGCTATATGGATTGGGTGGAAGCCAACCGTGAGTTTGTGCATAAAAAATCCAAAGGCAAAATTGGCTACATTCACGTTCCTGACTGCGGTAAAGCGGGTCTGCAGATGTTTCATCGGTTGTTTTTAGCGGAAGTGGATTATGACGGTTTGGTGGTTGATGTGCGCTATAACGGCGGTGGCAGCGTTTCCGGACTGCTTTTGGAAAAACTTGCCAGACGCCGTATCGGTTATGATTTATCGCGTTGGTTTGGTGCCGATCCTTATCCCAATGACGCTCCCATGGGCGCGATGGTGATGTTGACCAATGAAGCTGCCGGCAGCGATGGTGACATCATCAGTCATAGTTTCAAACTGATGAAGCTGGGCAAGCTGATTGGAAAAAGGACTTGGGGCGGCGTCATTGGCATTTGGCCTCGTCATTGGCTGGCGGACGGCACCATTACCACCCAGCCGGAAATGAGTTTCTGGTTCAAGGATGTGGGCTGGGGTGTGGAAAATTATGGCACCGATCCCGATATCGAAGTTGACTTTCTTCCCCAGGATTATGTGAAAGGTATTGACCCGCAGCTCAATACAGCCATCGATGAAGTCCTCAAGGAACTGAAAAGAAATCCGCCGCTCAAGCCCGACTTCAGTAAAAAGCCCCGGCTTCCGCTGCCCTGAAAAAGGTTAGAACTATTCATAGAGACTGATAAGGGGACAGCAGATTTTAATTGACAGAAAGAAGGGATTTCAGAATTTGTGCTGCACGTAAACATTCCTGAATAGCTCAGCGGTAGAGCGGGTGGCTGTTAACCACTAGGTCGGGGGTTCGAATCCCTCTTCAGGAGCCATAAATAAAAAGCGAGCCGGTTTGGTTCGCTTTTTTTTATTGGGTCATGTTTTCTTGTTTTGTTACTTCTTTTTGATGTTGATCTCTCTAAGGAAGATATGGCTGTCTGCCGGTGTATAGAAGAGCATTTCAGCCTTTTTGGCTTTATTGGCACTGCTGGCATTCATCTGGTCTGCATCGTGCTTGAAGCTCCAGCCGGTGTAGTTGTGGTCTGACTTACCGTCCACCAACAGCAATCCTGAAATTTCCAGGACTATGTCTTTGGTGAAGATATCGTCGTCGCCGTAATCAACGCTTTCATAGTAGTAATAGGTGATATCCTCGTCATTGAGAAAGAAGTCATCCCAGAAAATATAGCTGACAGCGGATTCGTCACCCTCAGATAGCATCTGCAGGACCTGCTTTGCCTGTTTTTCACGGTCCAGCTGCAAAGGGGTTTTACTTTCCTTATCCTGGGCAAAGCCGCAGACTGCAAAGCTCATCATCAGAAAAAGAATGAGCAAAGTTTTCATAGTGTTGTGCATTTTAACATCTCCATATTTATTTTTCTCTGATTCTAATACAACTGAGGAAAGAGTTTTACTTCAATCAATTCGACCAAAATGTGCAGAATTTTGATGTGCATTTCCTGAATGCGGTCTGTGGTTTCTGCCGGGATGATAAGCTCGAAGTCACACTGTCCCTTCAGCTTGCCGCCGTCCTTTCCCAATAGGGCAACAGTTATGCAATCAAGGTTTTGGGCTGTGGAAAGGGCTTTTATGACATTAGCAGAACTGCCGCTGGTGGAAATGCCGATGACAATATCGCCGGCTTTGGCATAGGCGGAAACGCCTCTGCTGAAGATTTCCGCAAAGCCATAATCATTGGCGACGCAAGTAATGAAAGCAGGGTCGGAAAGCGCAATGGCAGGCAGGGCGGGACGGTCTTTTCTGAATCTGCCGGTCAGCTCTTCGGCAAAATGCATGGCATCACTCATACTGCCACCGTTGCCGAAAATGATGACTTTATTGCCTTTCTGATAAGCGCCGGATATTGCTTCAGCAATGCTACTGATAGTTTTCAGGTTATCATCATTCTGATAAAAATCCTTCAGCGTGACTTCTGCTGTACTGAATAAGTCTCTGATTCTTTCTAACATAGCGTTTACAGGCTTTCCTTGACCTTGATTTTGGTTTTAAGTTCCGCTTCTTCCAGGTCATCGATTTCTGACAGGATCTGATTTATCAGGCGGACTCTGTCTTTGTATGGAATAAACGCGCTTTTGAATCCGTTCAGAATGATGTTTTTTATCTGCGGATAATCCAAACCCAGCAGCTCGATCGCCAGCATGTATTCATCTGTCATGGTGGTGCTGGAAATGGTTCTGTTGTCTGTATTGAGCGTTACTCTCAGTCCGTAATCCAGATAAAAATCGATGGGATGAGCCCTGATGCTGGGCACAGCCTTGGTGTGGAAATTACTTTTTAGGCAGATTTCCAGCGGGATGCGATGGTCGTTGGCATAATTTAGCAAATCGCCATCCTCCACCAGTCTGGTGCCATGTCCGATTCTGTGTGAACCGCAATAGTGCAGGGCCTGATGAATACTTTCCGGACCGTAAGCTTCACCGGCGTGGATAGTGATATTGAGATTGTTTTTGAGCGCCAGGTCAAAGGCTTCTTTGTGGTCTTTGGCAGGGTAGTTATTTTCTCCGCCAGCCAGGTCAAAGCCGATGACACCTTTGTTTTTGTAGGCAATGGCGAGCTCTGCCAGCTTGACAGAAGTGGTCGGATCCATATTTCTGATGCCGCAAATGATGACACCTGTCTTGATATTAAAGTCTTTTTCAGCAGCTTTGAGACCATCAATCACGGCTTCCGAAATCTGGGTCAGTTTCAAACCCTTATCTGTATGCAGGATAGGGGAATAGCGCACTTCCACATAACGAATGTTTTCTTTGGCGCAATCCTCTGCCAGTTCATAGGCGGTGCGTTTCAGACTTTCTTTATTTTGCAGGACTCTATTAACAATATGAAAACCCTGCAGATAATCATCCAGACTGGCACAATTCTCATCACAGCAGATAATTTTTTTCAGCTCTTCAGGATTGTAGGAAGGCAGTTCTATCTTGTCTTTCTGGGCCAGTTCAATCAGAGTTTCGATGCGCACGGAACCATCCAGATGCACATGCAGGTCGGTTTTGGGCAGTTTGTGAATGAATTCACGGGTGAGCTTAACTTTAGCCGCCATAATATATCTCCTTAATACTAATCAAGATAACGGACAAATTTGTCCAGAGCAAGCCGGTCTTTGCTGCCGGCAAAGGTTTTCAGCGTTTTGAAATAAAGACCCTGTTTTTCAGCAGGATAGCCAAAAGGGCTGAGAGCTACGATTTTCCAGCTTTTGGGCAAATCCAGATAGGCGCGCAGTTTCTTTTCACTGAAAGCTGCCAGCCAGCAGCTACCAATGCCGTGACTCCATGCGATCAGCATCATCTGCTGAAAAGCGATGGCGGTGTCCACCAGATAGTAATCCTGGTCATTGATGCGCAGATTTTTACTTTTATCGGCGCAGGCAATAATCAGGCAATAATCAGGCAGGGCGCATTGCGGATGAAGAAATTGGAAAGACCTATCAGTCCTGTATTGGCAGCCAGGGTTTTGATTTTTTCAGGATTTCTGAGCACAATGAATCTCCAGGGCTGATGATTCTGAGCGGAAGGCGCCAGCCTGGCTGCTTCCAGCATATCATTCAAAACCTCATCCGAAACCGGGTCTGGCAGAAATTCTCTGACGCTGTGTCTGGTAAAAATCGTTTCTTTACAATCCATAATTTAATCCGTTAAGATATTATGGATGAAGTTAGCAGTTTGTCAAGAGAATACTTGTAGGAAGGAAGATTTATCTAATTAACAGGAAAAAAAATTTGCAGCAGAAGGTAAGTTCTATCCTGATAGATGAAAATCTTTGTTGACTAAGAATACAACCTCCATAATATGTGTAATCCAGTGAAAAAAGAAGGATAAAAAAAGCAATATGAACCGGATCAAACCCGCTTCTCTAAAGAGAATGCTCGTCAACAGGGTCATTGCTATTGCTGTCATCAGCATAGTAATCACTGGAGGTCTGGCTTTGCTTTTGTATCTGAATAATCTGAACGAATTTAAAGATTTTGCCCTACGTCAGCAAATTAATGATTTCATCCCCGGTTTATTTGATATCGGAATTCTGGTGACTTTTGCTCTGCTGCTGACCATCGGACTGGTTTTCCTGCTGTTGGGCAGGACGTTACAGAACATCAATGAATTGGAAGAAAAGCACCTTGGCAATGATTTGGATGACTGGTCTGAGGAAAATGGCAGCAATAATTCCAGTCACGACGACAACAGCTTTTATCATAAGTCTGAATACATACCTGAACAACCGCAGCAAACTTCCACTGATCAAAACCAGATAAAATCAGAACTGGAGTTTGAACGCCAGCTTAACAATCTGATGTTTTCCCTGCTCAACAGCGGAAATGCTGATCTTGAGAAAAACCTTGAAACTGTTCTAAATGCTTTAGGTGCCTACTGCAAATGCGATTTTGCCGCTATCTATAAAAGAGCAGAAAACTCGGAAAATTATGTCAAAATCGGTGCCTGGGACAGTGAGCCGGAATGGGCTCGTCATTCAGGGAAAATAGATGCCGTCGAACTTCCTCTTTACAAATGGATGCATAAAACTGTCAAAAGCGGTATTGCTTTTACCTTCCGGGCTGCCATGCTGGATAGCATGATGGAAAGCATCCGCAATTCTGCAGAAGATGTCAAAGCCTGGATGCGCATGCAGGCACAGGAATCTTATGAGCACAAACTTGCCAGGCACGAGGGTTGGGAGCACTTTATCTGTTTCCCCTGTCTGGAAGCAGGCGAGGTGGCGGGGCTTTTTCTGGTAGGCTATCAGAAAGCGGATTTGCCCATTTCCAATGAAGAAATCGACCGTCTGGCTTCAATAGCGGGCGCTCTGGGCAGCAAAGTATATAATCTGAGTGCTGAATCTGGTGTTGTTGCAAGTCCAATCGACATACAAGCTCTGGTAAACAATCTGGACGACGCTGTCTTCCTGACTGATATAGATGGCAAAATCACCATGCTGAATCAGGCTGCTCAGCAGCTGATTGGCTGTAAAAATAACGCTGTCGCCGGCAAAGACTGGAATGAAGTTTTTCCTATGCTGGAGAGCAGTTCAGGTCTTCCGGTTCAAGATCCTGTCATAAAAATCTATCGTGATTTTACGGGCAATATCTATCTCAAAGATGTGATTCTGTCTGTTTTTGGCGGTAAGGAACTTCAGATAGAGGGAATTGTGGCACCCATTCGCAGCAAAGGTTCAGAAGTCGTAGGAACCATTTTTCTGGTCAGGGATATTACTGAAAAGCAGAGAAAAATTAATGCGCGCATTGAAACTGAGAAGATGGAGGCTGTCAGCTCCCTGTCCTCAGGCTTTGCACACGATTTTAACAACATCCTGACCGCCATTCTGGGCAATATTTCTCTGGCTCTGGATGACGTTCCGCCTGACAGCGAAACAGCATCTTTCTTAAAAGCGGCGGAGGAATCCACCCTAAAGGGCAAAACCATCACGGATAACCTGCTGGCAATGGCAAAAAGCAGTCCGCTTACAGAGGTCAACACCAAAGCTCTGAACACGCTGGAACCGCTGGTCAATAAAATGGTTTCCGGCACTGATGTAAAGCCGGTTTTCCTCTTGCAGAACAAACTGCCGGAAATCAAAATGGCTGCCGACATCTTTGAAAAAATCATCCGCAGCATTGTCTCCAACTCTTTGCAGGCAATGTCAAAAGGTGGAGTCCTGACAGTCAGCGCCAGAGAGTTTTTAGCTGCCGGAGATTCAGGTTTGCCATTGGCACCGGGCAGATATATCTGCATCCGGATTAAAGACACAGGCGAGGGCATTGCTCCGGAACATCAGAGCCGCATTTTTGTGCCTTATTTCACGACCAAAAAAGGCGCTTCAGGACTGGGACTGACCATTGCCTATTCCCTTTTGAAAAAGCATAAAGGCTATATCAGACTGCAATCCGCTCCGGGTAAGGGCACAGATTGCGAAATCTACATCCCAATGGCGGAAGCCAGCTGTATAATTCAAACTGAACATAAGCCGGCAGCAGCCAGCAATATGCCTTTAGCTCTGGTTTTAGATGAAGATGACACGCTGGGCAACCTGCTGATAAAAACCATGGTTAAGATGGGTCTGCGAGTGCAGAAAACCACCGACCCGGAAGAGCTTTCCACCCTTTTCTTCAAAGCCCAAAACAATGGTTCCCAGGTCAATCTCATTCTGGCAGACCTCAATCTGCCCAGCCACAGCGACATTCAGACCCTGCTGCAGGTCTTTAAAAAAGCCGACCCCAAGGTCAGGCTCATCGCCTACAGCAATCTCCTGGAACTCACAGAACTGGATGATTACAGGCGCAAAGGCTTTGACGATATCCTGCAGAAACCATTTAACATATCCGATTTAAAGGCTGTCGTGCAGCGTAACGTCAGCGTCTGATTCTTTTACAAACATTCTTTCTTCTGTCAACTATATCAAAATTCTTAAACCTGCTTCGAGGCTTTAGCAGCAATGCTTTATTAACTTTTGGTTAATCCTTCCATACAGTCCACCCGGGGTCCACGCGGGGTCCTCCCGGGCTGAGCCCGCGTGGATGCCGCGTGGATAAAAGGCTGGATACATATTTACAAATTTGGATAAACAATCGGGGTATAAATATCGGGATAAAAAAAGAGGGACTCAAAACGAGTCCCTCTTTATGATTATATTGTTTTAACCATCGGTTCGGACGAATTCGATACGACGGTTCTTGGCTTTGTTGGCAGGTGTGGTGTTGGGCACGAGAGGTCTTCTTTCGCCATACCAGGAAGTGGTCAAACGGGTGGCATCAATGCCGTGTTCGACCAGATAAGTCTTCACTGAGATTGCTCTTCTGCGCGACAAATCGATATTGTAGGCATCGCTGGCATCGCTGTCAGTGTGACCTTGAATGTCGAGAGTAACCTCGGGGAATTCTTTCAGAGTGGTGACAACTTCGTCCAGAATGAGCTGAGCGCCTTCTGTCAGGTCAGCTTTATCGGTTTTGAAGTTCACTCCTTCAATGATGAGAGCGACGTCTTTCTTGAACTCAAACTTGGGCTCAGGAGCAGGAGCCTGCACGATACTAACCTTGCGGGTCAACCCTCCGCCGGAAACTGAAATTTCACAGGTGCGGGGCGTTCTTTCAGGATTGGCGGCATAGCTGACAGTAAACTGTCCGTCATTGGTTCCAACTGCGGGCGAAAGGGTGAACCAATCGCAGTTTTCAGCCACGAACCAGGTGACATTGGCCTTCACGTCATAACTGGTTGTACCGGCTTGGTTAGGAACATTCTGCACAGGAGGAGTGACCACCAGTTCGGGTTCAAACTCAATCTCGATTTCGGGTTCCGGTTCAGGTTCGGGCGGCAGAACTACAGGCGGGGCTTCAGGCTTGCAGGTGTTCAGCAAAGTAAGCCCGATATAATATGACCAGAATGCATCATTATCTCCTCCATCCTTTACTCCGTCCAAATAATCAGAATTTACTTTGTGATACTCAATTCCAATATCTCCGGTAACACCTAATCGAGAGAAGAGCGTTATGCCACCTCCTATTACAGGAAACATTCCAGCATGTTTTTTGTAGTTATTACTTATATATGTTCCATAGTACCAAATGCTATCAATAACAGTGCCTTCTCTGTCTTGAGGATCAAAGGTTATTATACCGGCGCCCCCCTCAATATAAGGCGCTATCCTATCTATAAAATGATCGGGAAACTGTATGTTA
Source organism: Cloacimonadaceae bacterium (SeqCode) (assembly GCA_046485025.1). Taxonomy (GTDB): domain Bacteria; phylum Cloacimonadota; class Cloacimonadia; order Cloacimonadales; family Cloacimonadaceae; genus UBA5614. Next base: position 9,935 of record JAWOHU010000199.1, read on the forward strand.
ATCCAATCCCATTTAGGTCTGAACCGGGCTTTTAAATCAACTGCTGCTATGTAAGCCCTGAAATTTGCATATTCCGGATATACCCAAGTACCCTGATTCAACGAAGCTCCTATCGGTCCACTATGAAGTTGAGTGAAAAACACAGAGGGACCTATGCTCACAATATCTTTATACCACAATTCAAAGGAGGTTCCAAACATAAAGAGGGTTTTTCCGGGTGATTCAATATCGCAACTGGGATCTGTGCGTCCACCCCTGATGGAAAAAGTGCCGCACCAGTCACCTGAAGCTGCAAGGGCAAAACTGGCAATCGCCAGGAGCATAATAATCAAGAATGGTTTCTGCAAGACTTTCATATGGAGAACCTCCAAATTCTTTTACTGTATTTATGCTTATTTAATAGCATTTATTTTGTCAAGAAAAAAAAGCTGACAGTTCAGTTTTAATTTATACTCTTAAAAAAAAAGAGATGAATCCTTCCTATATCGCGAGACAGAGTTTTTCGTAAACGTCTGTAAACCTTAATATTGAGCAGAAATTAGGTCTGACAGATGAGAAAAAATAGATTTGTCTTTAACTTGACAACGGGTGTGCCTGAGATAAAATAGTAATATAGAAAATTTATTAAAGAGGAGGGAAAAATGTATTTTCCCGGAGATCCCACTTTCCTATTATTAATACCAGTACTGATCCTGGCATTTTATGCTCAGTCCAAAGTCAAAGGTAACTATAAAAAGTATTTGCAGATGCAGAGTTCAGTCAATTTATCAGGCAGTGAAGTAGCCAGGACAATTCTGGACCGCAACGGTCTGCAAAGTGTTCAGGTCCTGCCTGTGGAAGGTGTTCTGACCGATCATTTTGATCCCAGAAGCAATGAAGTGCATCTTGCCAAAGAAGTTTTTTACGGAAAGTCAGTTTCATCAATTACTATAGCTGCTCACGAAGTTGGTCACGCATTGCAATATGCCACAGGCTATGCACCTCTGAAAATCAGGGCAAGTATTTTGCCGGTGGCAAATCTGGGCTCGACTTTGGCGTTTCCGTTGTTTATAGCGGGACTGCTGTTTTCCATAACAGGACTGATGGATATCGGCATTGTCTTGTTTGCAGCAGCGCTGCTGTTTCATTTAGTGACCCTGCCGGTGGAGTATAATGCTTCCAATCGGGCCTTTCAGCAATTGGGAGACAGGATTATAATCCATCCGGATGAAATGAAAGCTGCCAGAAAAGTGCTCAATGCAGCAGCTCTGACTTATGTTGCCTCCACTCTGATGGCGCTGATGAATCTGCTGAGATTGATATTTCTGCGCAGTTCAAGGAGATAGCTTTTTTTCAAGCAGGAGCCATGTAGGATGTTTCTGCTGACTGCAGATTTATCGAGGCTGGCACGTTGGCTGAGACTATTGGGCTTTGATGCTGCCATATCCAGTTCCAACGAGGTCAGTAAGTTATTACAAGTTTGCCAGTTGCAAAACAGGATTCTGCTGACCAGGATAAAAAGGAACGATAAGCTGAAGGCAAACAAAAAGGTGCTCATAATCAACTCTGAGCATTATGGAGAACAACTGAAGCAGGTGGTGCAGGAATTACAACTGAGGGAGTTTTGCATTTTCAGTCGCTGTCTGTATTGTAACAGGTCAGTGTATCCCATTGCCAGAGAGAAAATTATACACAGGCTGCCGGAGAAAGTCAAGAACAGAGAGACAAAATTCACCCAATGCCGCAAATGCGGTAGGCTGTACTGGAAGGGGACTCATTATGAGAGGATGCTGCAAACGCTTGACAGTTTGTTAGATGGAATAATTCATAAAAATATCGGTGAATTTGTTTTGACAGATTTCAGATAATCTGATAGTGTCATTTGCAAAGAGAAAAAAAAAGCAAAGTCTAATCTCCTGAAGGGAAGAATAAATGTCTTTTGTACATCTGCATAATCATACGCAATACAGTCTGCTGGACGGAGCCTGCCGGATAGACAGAATGGTGAATCTGGCTATTCAATATGAAATGCCGGCTCTGGCTATGACAGATCACGGCAATATGTTTGGCGCCATTGATTTTTATAATACCTGCCGGCAGAACGGAATCAAACCTATCATCGGAATTGAAACCTACATCATCAATAAAGATTTTGCTGATGGAACCAATAAGAATGACCGACGGCATCATCTGATATTGCTGGCGATGAATCAGCAGGGATATAAAAACCTGATGAAACTGTCTTCCAAAGCATATCTGGAAGGGTTCTACTACAAGCCGCGCATCAATAAAAAACTGCTGGAACAATATTCCGAAGGACTGATTTGTCTGAGCGCTTGTCTGAAAGGAGAAATCAGTCAATTGCTGCTGGAAGGGCAGACCAAACAGGCAAAACAGTCGGCAGAGTGGTATAAGAGCGTTTTTGGAGACAGATATTACCTGGAATTGCAGGATCACGGAATTGAAGAAGAAAAAACCGTGATGCCGCAGATTATCAAGCTTGCCAGAGAAATGTCCATTCCACTGGTTTTGACCAATGACTGCCATTACCTGCAGCAAAGCGACAGCGAAGCACATGACATTCTGCTCTGTATCCAGACCGGAAAAAGTCTGACAGATGCAAACAGGATGAGATACAGCACCAATCAACTGCATTTCAGAAGTTCGGAAGAAATGAAAGAGCTGTTTCCTGAGGTTCCGGAAGCATATAATAATACTCTGAAAATAGCAGATAGAATCAATCTGGAACTGCAGTATGACAAGTTTTTGCTACCTACAGTGGAAACTCCGCCAGAGTACACCGATATGGGAGAATATCTGAAAGCGCTGTGTCTGGAAGGCGCAAAAGTCAAATATGACAAAGTTACTTCTGAAGTTCTGGATAGGCTTGATTTTGAACTGGATGTGGTGCACCGAATGGGTTTTGACGGGTATTTCCTGGTGGTTAAGGACTTAATTGATAATGCCCATAAACAAAATGTACCGGTCGGACCGGGCAGAGGTTCTGCGGCGGGGAGTATAATTTCCTATCTGCTTGATATTACAAAAGTTGACCCCCTGAAGTATAATCTCGCCTTTGAGCGGTTTCTGAATCCTGACAGAATCAGCATGCCTGATATTGATATAGATTTTTGTGCGCAGGGCAGAAGCAAAGTCATTGATTATGTGATTCAGAAATATGGACGCGACAGCGTGACTCAGATCATTACTTACAGCACTCTGGGTCCAAAATCCGTTATCAAAGACGTGGCAAGAGTTTTGGGCGTATCAGCAACAGAAGCAAACAGAATGACCAAAGCTATTCCAGCGTCATCCAAAACTCTGACTGATGCAATCAAAGACTCGGTCGAATTTTCCACTTTGATGAACGTCAACGACCTGTATCTCAGTATTCTGCAGCACAGTCAAGTGCTGGAAGGTCTGATCAGACAGACAGGTATCCACGCAGCAGGCGTTGTGATAGTACCGGGTGATTTAACAGATTATGTTCCTTTGGCACTGGGAAACCAAAAAGATAGCGATAATGCAGTTCTGGTGCAGTATGAAGGCAAATGTCTGGAACAGCTCAAAATGCTGAAAATGGACATTCTGGGTCTCAAGACACTGACCCTGATCTATAAAACATTAGAATTGATTGAGAATTCTCAAGGCGATAAAATCGAGATTAATAACCTGCTGCTGGATGACGAAAAGACTTATAAACTACTGGCGCAGGGTCAGACGGATGGGATTTTCCAATTTGAATCAGAGGGAATGAAAAAATATCTGATTGATCTGAAACCGAACCTGTTTGAGGATTTGATTGCGATGGTTGCGCTTTACAGACCGGGTCCGATGTCATCAATAGACACCTATGTCAGAAGGAAACACGGCAAAGAGAAAATCGTTTATGACCATCCGTTGGTGGAGAACGTGCTCAAAGAGACCTACGGTGTGACTGTCTATCAGGAACAGGTGATGCAGATTTCACGCGAGATGGCAGGTTTCACGCGGGGTCAGGCAGATTCATTACGCAGCGCTATGTCCAAGAAAAAAGCCGATCTGATGGAAAAATTCCGGGTTCAATTTGAGCAGGGTGCAGCCGCCAACAATGTTCCGGAAAAGACGATTAACAAAATTTGGGAAGACTGGTCAACATTTGCAGAATATGCATTCAATAAAAGTCATGCCACTTGTTATGCACTGGTTGCTTATCAGACCGCCTGGCTGAAAGCACATTATCCGGTGGAATTTATGGCAGCTCTGCTTTCGCTGGAAGACAATGCTGACAAAGTTCCATATTTTCTGGAAGAATGCAAACGGATGAAAATCAAGATCATACCTCCCAACGTCAATCAAAGCGATTGTGAATTTTCAGTGGCAGGCAAAGAAATCATCTTTGGCTTGAGAGCAATCAAGAACATAGGCGAAGCAGCCATGCGCTCTCTGGTTGAGGAAAGAGATAAAAACGGGAAATTTCAGCACATGTTTGAACTGTGCAAGAGACTGGACGCACTGGCAATCAATAAAACCGTTTTGGAAAGCCTGATTGCGTCGGGTGCTTTGGATGAACTGGAAGGTACACGAGCACAGAAATGGCAGGTGATTGAAACTGCTCTGGAACAAGGCAGTGACCATCAGCGGGAGCACAGACGCGGTCAGACATCTTTATTTGATTTATTGGAAGAAGATGAAGACAATAGTTTTGCCAATCCTGTCCTGCCGGATGCTGAAAGCTGGTCTTATCTGCATCAGCTGGAACTGGAAAAAAGTGTTTTGGGCTTTTATCTGACAGGTCATCCGCTGTCACCCTACAAGGATTTGGTTGAACTTTTAACAACGCCGAGAAAGGTAATTGAAGAAAGATCAAACGGCAAGGAAATCTGCCTGCTCGGAGTAGTAATTGCCATGACCAAGAAGAGAGATAACAAAGGCAATCCCATGGCGTTTGTCGAGATGGAAGATATGTCCGGCAGATTTGAAGTTTCCCTTTTCAAAAAAGACTTTGAGAAGTATATTACCCAGTTTGAAGCAGGGAAAGTCTATTTTATAATTGGAAACAGGTCACAGTATAATGCAGGAGATGACAATTCTCTCAAAGTTCTGCCCAAAAGAATCATGGCTTTTGAGTCTCTGCCTTACTGCCTGAAAGGAGAAATAACAATCTCTGCTGAAGAAGAAAAAATCAATGATGAATTTCTCGAGAAGATAGACAAGCTCAAGAAACAATCCATCGGTCATATGGATTTGAAACTGCAGGTTAGAACGAAAGATTTCAACCAGTTAATTTTGAGACCACAAGCTCTTAAATTCTATCCGGAGCCGGAATTTATTAATTGGTGTAAAAAACAAAATTTTGAGCTGAAAGCAGCGGTTCAAAGCAATGAATAAACCGATATTTGTGTTCTTGCTGATTATTTTGAGTTCAGCAATCTGGGGTCAGAATCTGATAGTAAATACCTATGAAGAAGAGAGTTACTTTGTTCTGTCAATTCCTTTCAGTCAGTTCTTCTTCTCTGTGGAAACGCCAAGCACTCAGTATCAATTAAGTATCAATATTATTGATTCAAAAAAGAAAAACGTATATCAGAAATCACAGAATCTAACAATTAATAAGGAGAGTATTCCGGAAAATTCTGCCTATGTAATTGATTTTCCTTTAGTACTGGAATCAGGTCAATACAGAATGGTCACGCTTCTGCGCAATCTCAGACTGGGAGATAAAAAAGAACGGCAGTTTGATTTTGCGGTCCAGGCTGCTTTAGAAGCACAAAATACGAATCTGCTCATAGCAGAGAATTCTGAAATGAAATTCCTGCCGTCTGCTTATAAGCATTTATCAGAAGCTTTGACTTCCTGCTTTCTGATTCTGGACAGCACGATGGAGTGTGATAGTATAATAGTCAAAGCCAAGATAGACAATGAGACCAGGAATTTTGGCGTTTTGCGGGATTCCGGATACAAGTATGATTTGTTACCGGTTTTGAATTCAGGTAATTTAACTGATTTGGAATTGAGATGTTATGATGGTAACACCGCTAAAGTTTATAAAGGATTTCTGTATCAGTCCAACGATAGATATAATCAGTATTATTCATCCAAAGACCAGTTGCAGCAGATAAAGTATATTGCCAATCAGAACGAATGGAAAGTCCTGAGTAAAATTGCTCAAAAAGACACTGAAGCTGCAATAGAGTATTTTTGGGAGAGGCATGATAACTCTCCCGGAACTCTATTAAACGAATTGAGAGAACTTTTTACAGAACGAGTCCTGAAAGCTGACGAGCTATTCACAATTCATAAAAAAATACCGGGATGGAGGTCAGATAGAGGCAGGATATTTATCAGAAAAGGACCTCCTGATGATATTGTGGA
>JAWOHU010000249.1:0-10274 GCA_046485025.1 Cloacimonadaceae bacterium (SeqCode)
CACTGGCCGCCCGTCACGCTGCTCGCGGCTGACACGACACCGTGACCACGACGCACCGGTCCGTCTGCCGGTAAGGTCAGCAACAGGGCAGACCGGAAGATATTGACTATCAAATACTTCCGCAGTATCTTGAGTTACTCAATAAGGAGCCTTCTCTGCAGAACAGGACCATTACTCTTATTAAAAATGAAAAAGACAACTCCTGGCAGATGTATGAAGGCTTGTGGGACGCTCTGCCGTAAATATACATTGACAAAAAGCATTAAATTATAAAAAAGGAAAGACTTAATTTTTTGTTGATTTGAACGTGGTCAAAGTAATGGAGGATTGTGTATGAGCCATATACCTTTGATATGGTATTTTGCACCGCTGGGTGCAGTCATGGCATTGATTTTTGCTTATATCTTCTTCAAACAGGTCAGGAGTCAGGACCCCGGAAATGCACGCATGCAGGAGATTGCCGGACACGTCAGAGAAGGCGCTTTTGCATATCTGAGACAGCAATACAAAGGCGTCAGCCTTTTCTTTATAGCAGCTTTTATTGTCTTCCAACTGATGTCTCTGGTGCTAAAAGTTCTGCATCCGCTGGTGCCTTTTGCCTTTCTGACGGGAGGTTTTTTTAGCGGATTGGCAGGCTATATCGGAATGAATATGGCGACTTTAGCATCCAACCGCACTGCTCAAGCCTGTACCATAAGCCTGAACAAGGGACTCAAGATTTCCTTCCGGGCAGGCAGCGTGATGGGTCTGACGGTGGTCGGATTGGCGCTGGTCGATATTTCTGTCTGGTTTTTTGTGCTCAATCTGGTGGGAGTGCCACTGGAAAAAATAACAGTCATCATGCTCGGATTCGGTATGGGAGCATCCACTCAGGCTCTTTTTGCACGTTTGGGCGGAGGTATTTTCACTAAAGCAGCAGACGTGGGGGCAGACCTGGTCGGAAAAGTGGAAGCCGATATTCCTGAGGACGATGCACGCAATCCCGCCACCATAGCTGACAACGTTGGAGACAATGTCGGTGACGTGGCAGGCATGGGCGCTGACCTTTATGAGTCATATGCAAGCTCCATCCTGGCTACGGCAGCTCTGGGCATGGGAGCAGTATTACAAATCTGGGGTGTCAATTCGCCCTATTTGATCAGGTTTATCACAGCGCCGATGGTATTGGCAGGCATTGGAGCCCTGCTTTCCATTCTGGGTATCTTTATGGTTTCCACCAAAGAGCATGCCGGCACCAAAGAACTGATGTTTGCACTTAATAAAAGCGTTTACACAAGCTCCATCCTGATTGCCATCGCAGCGTTTTTCATTACCAAATGGATGCTTCCGGCAGATTATTTCTTCGGAGTTTTCAGTTCTGCCTTAATAGGCTTGGTGGCTGGCATTCTGATAGGCTGGTTTACAGAACTGGATACCTCACACAGTTTCAGGTCCACCAGGTCAATTTCCAAACAGGGACAATATGGTCCCGCCACTGTGATTCTGGAAGGCATAGCAGTCGGAATGCGCTCTACGGCAGCGCCGGTCATCACAATCGTAATAGCAATCCTGATGGCCTTTATCTTCAGCCATGGCTATGAGTCAATTGAAATGGGACTTTACGGCATTGGTTTTGGAGCAGTGGGCATGCTTGCCACACTGGGTGTCACACTTGCCATGGATGCCTTTGGACCAATTGCAGACAACGCCGGCGGCAATGCCCAGATGTCCAATCTGCCTGAAAACGTGCGCGAGATGACAGATAACCTTGACTCAGTAGGAAACACTACCGCTGCCACGGGAAAAGGCTTTGCCATTGGTTCGGCGGCATTGACAGCAATGGCGCTGCTGGCAGCTTATCTGGAGGAAGTCCGCAACGGATTTCACCTGCTGTCAGACAAATTAGGGCAGATTCCATATCTGGTTATCCATCACAGTTCTACGATTACAGAGAGAATCCTGGTTTCGCAAGCCACTGTCAAAGACTTCATTGCTTTCTACCAGATCAATGTGCTCAATCCCAAGTTCCTGCTCGGTATCTTTATCGGCGCTATGGTGGCATTTGTCTTCTCGTCCCTGACCATCAAAGCAGTGGGCAGAGCGGCTGGCAAAATGGTCAAGGAAGTGCGGCGCCAGTTCAAAGAAATCCCCGGCATCCTGGAAGGCACTGGCACTCCCGATTATGCCAGGTGCGTCACCATTTCCACCAAAGGCGCGCAGCAGGAAATGGTGGTGCCAGCCATGCTTGGTATTCTGACGCCCATCATCATTGGTCTGGTCTTTGGTGTGGCAGGCGTTTTGGGTGTTCTGGTCGGTGCTTTGACCTCGGGATTTGTCTTGGCAGTGATGATGAACAATGCAGGCGGAGCTTGGGATAACGCCAAAAAGTTTATAGAATCGGGCAAATTCGGAGGCAAGGGTTCCTCGCCGCATAAAGCTTCCATAGTGGGTGACACAGTGGGTGATCCTTTTAAGGATACGGCAGGACCCTGCATCAACATTCTGATCAAGCTGATGAGTATGGTGTCCATCGTGTTTGCCGGATTGATTGTTGGCTACTCTCTGAAGGTGGAAAACATCAATCCGCCCTTCACGAGCATTAAGCCTGACCCGACTACCCGCAACAACGTGGAATGGGTCTTGAAATCAGAACTACAGATGCAGTCAGATGCTGCTGCAGAAACTGCAGAGCCTGTCCAGACTGAAGTCATTGAATAGGCAAAGCTATCAGAAGCAGAAACATAGATGTAATAACTTTTCAGGCAATGAGGGGCTTGGGTCATGCCGAAGTCCTTTATTGTTTAAAATTCCAGTTTTAAGCAGGGAGCAAGCATGTTGCTGATGCTTTTAGAGATAATCGGGTCGATAGGTGTCTTCCTTTTCGGAATGAAGATAATGAGCGACGGTCTGCAGAGATGTGCAGGTCAGAGACTGCAGTCCGTGCTGAATTTTATGACCCAGAACCGATTTATGGGAGTACTGACCGGCATTTTCATCACTTCCATCATCCAATCCTCTTCTGCTACGACGGTGATGGTTGTCAGCTTTGTCAATGCTGGACTGCTTTCCCTGACCCAGGCTATCAGCACCATCATGGGCGCTAATATCGGAACCACAGTCACCACCTGGATTGTTTCCTACTTCGGTTTTAAGGTCCAGATTTCAGTTCTGGCAGTGCCGATTGTGGGACTGGGACTGCCATTTATGTTTGCCAAACAGAAGAAATACCGCGATATAGGCGATTTCATCATCGGCTTTGGCATTCTCTTTATCGGGCTGGGACTTTTGAAAGACTCCGTTCCCGACATCTCACAATATCCCGGAGCTCTGCAGTTCGTAGCAAACTTCTCTGATAACGGCATCTGGTCATATTTTCTGTTTATTACGGCAGGGACTATTCTGACCATGATAATTCAATCCTCCAGCGCGATGATGACTCTGACTGTGGCGATGGCATTCAAGGGCTGGATTGATTTTCCCAGCGCTGCAGCCCTCTGTCTGGGTGAGAACATCGGCACCACCATCACTGCCTATATTGCTTCTCTGGGCACCAATGTCAATGCCAGACGCGCTGCCAGGGCGCACACTCTGTTTAATGTCATCGGCGTCATTTGGATGAGTTTTGTCTTCCTGAAATTCCTTGCTATGGTGCAGTATATCGCTCCCTGGGATTCAGGTGTCAGAGAAAACTTCCCGCTTGACCTGGCGCTGTTTCACACTCTTTTCAATGTGCTCAATACTCTGCTGCTCATCTGGTTGGTTCCGCAGTTTGCCTATATTGTGCAGAGGTTGGTCAAGCCTACTTCCCGAGACAAGGACACTTCCTACCAGCTGCAATACATCTCGACTCCGCTGCAGGACACGGCTGATATGAATATCATCGAAGCCAAAAAAGAGATAGAAAAGATGGCAGACATTGTCGTGAATATGTTTGAAGAGACGATTCTCGCCTTTACCAATCCTGATAAAAAACTGGCTGACACAGTGCTGAAAATCAAAGACACAGAAGAGCTCACAGACCAGATGCAGGTCGAAATCACCTGTTACCTGCAGCAGTGCGCGCACGACAGCCTCAGCGAAATCAATTACATTAATTTGAATTTACACATCAGAGTTATTCACGAGCTGGAAAACATTGCAGACAGCATCTACAATATGTCCAAAGCCGTGCAGCATAAATTTGACAAGCATATAACACTCAATGACGGTGCCATTGATGATATCCGCAAGCTAACAGAACTGACCAGGTCTTTCCTGACCAAAATCAGCAGCAAAATTAACTCATACATCAATGTGGAAGAACTGAAGTTTGGCTATGAACTGGAAATGGAAATCAATGAATTCCGCCGCACTGTCAACAAAGCTGCCCGTCTGCGTATGCAGAAAGGTGAGGAGGTCAGGAGTGAACTACTTTTTCTTGACTTGGTCAAGTACCTCGAACACATTGGCGACAACTGCCTGAACATAATGCAGGCGCAGAACCAGCTTAAGGTCTGATTACACGGAGGATAAAAAGTGCAGATAGAAGAAATACACAGACGAGTATTGGACTCCAGCGCAGTTCTGGACGAACTGAGAGCTGAAATCGGCAAGGTCATTGTCGGACAGGAAATTGTTATCGAAGGACTGATAATTGGTCTGCTCAGCAACGGGCACGTGCTTCTGGAAGGCGTTCCCGGGCTGGCCAAGACACTTATTATCAGCACTCTTGCACAGTCTATGCAGGCTACTTTCAAACGGATTCAATTCACGCCGGACCTGCTTCCAGCCGACATTACAGGCACCATGATATACAATCAGAAGGAAGGTATTTTCTATCCCAAACAGGGTCCGCTGTTTGCCAATTTTATTCTGGCGGATGAAATCAACCGCGCTCCCAGCAAGGTGCAATCCGCGCTGCTGGAAGCTATGCAGGAGAGGCAGGTGACGATTGGCGACACCACTTTCCCTCTGCCCAAACCGTTTCTGGTGATGGCGACTCAGAATCCGCTGGAGCAGGAAGGCACCTATCCCTTGCCGGAAGCGCAGGTGGACCGTTTTATGCTGAAGCTGCGCATCGGCTATCCCAATTTCGAATCTGAGAAAAAGATTATTCACCGCATGGTCAGGGACGAAGAAATCACGGTCAGGCCTGTCCTCAAGCCGCAGGACGTTGATGCCATGCGCACTGTCGTCAAAGAGATCTACATGGAAGACAAACTGAATGACTACATCCTGCACCTGGTCTTTGCCACGCGCCAGCCGCAGCGCTATCCGCGTCTGTCCTCTCTGCACGGTCTGATAGAGTGCGGTGCCTCGCCCCGCGCCTCGATTTACCTGGCCCGGGCTGCCAAGGCGCATGCCTATCTGGAGCACCGCGGTTATGTCATTCCTGACGACATCAAAGCTGTCGGCAAGGACGTTCTGCGCCACCGCATCATTCTTTCCTATGAAGCTGAAGCGGAGCAGCTCACCCCTGAAGACATTGTCAACCGCATCTTCGATGAGGTCGAGGTTCCATAAAGCATGCCTGCCACCCCTGCAGAAATCCTTAAACGTGTCCGCCGCATTGAGATAAAGACCCGCAACCTGGTGCAGGAGGTCTTCACGGGAGAGTACCATTCCATGTTCAAAGGGCAGGGCCTGGAATTCAGTGAAGTGCGTGAATACCAGCCCGGAGACAGCTATCGCGACATTGACTGGAACGTTTCAGCCCGCTTCGGACATCCCTATATCAAGAAATTCAAGGAGACGCGCGAGCTGAACGTCCTTTTCATTGTTGACCTCAGTGCCTCCAACCAGTTCGGAACCCGCGGTCAGCTCAAGGCTGAATTCATTGCGGAAATCACGGCAGTGCTGTCTTTTTCCGCGCTCAGCAACAATGACAAAGTGGGACTGCTGCTCTTTACTGACCTGATTGAAAAATACCTGCCGCCCCGCAAAGGACGCAAATACACTCTGCAAATCCTGCGCGACATCCTCTTTCACGAAGCCATAGGCAAAGGCACCGACCTGGAAGGAGCATTGTCTTTCGCTCTGCGTTTGCTCAAAAAGCACACCATCATCTTCATCGTTTCGGACTTCCTCGCGCACGATTATGTGAAACCGCTGCAGCTGCTCTCCAACAAACACGATGTTATTGCCCTGCAGATCGTTGACCCCGCGGAAAGAGAACTCCCGGGCGGCGGTCCCATCCGCATCTTCAATCCCGAAACCGGTGAAAGCGACATCTTTGATTTATCAGATAAAAAACTCCGTCAGCAGTATAAGAAATTCATTCAGATGGAACAGGAACGCCTCTCCAAAAGGATGTCTCAAGCTAGAGTGGACCTGATTTCCCTCCCTACCGACAGACCCTATGTCACAGAACTCCAGCAGTTCTTTGACCGCCGCATCAAACGCCGCCACAGATAAATCTCTTTTCTTTTCATAGTTTTGCACTAACCCCTTACATACATCATAACTTACTATTTATCAATATATTACCCAGAGATAACCGCTCCCATGCCCTTATACTCCGGTTATACATGGGTTATACCAGGGTTATTGTGCAAGGAAGGTAAGGCCTGCAGTCATCCTGAGCTTGTCGAAGGATGAGCATGGTCAAAGATTCGGAAGTTAGATGTGGCTTTATGCTTAGGATTTTTGTAACGCTTTACGGATTGGGTAAAATCTCTGCCCAGACGGGCTCGACCTTATCATCCACTCCGAAGCCGTGATAGGTATTGGTATCGCCGTTAAGCCAGATTTTGGTGCCTTCTCTGAGTGGATTATTGGCAGTAGCGGAGGCCATAATCAAGCGGTAGGGCGCTACATAAGCCATCTGATTGGTGTTGACGTCTTTCAGCTTATCCACCATCTCGGTGGTGTAAATCTCCGTCAGTTTCCAGGCAATGGCAAACTGCCATTTGTCACGGATTTTGGGACTGACACCGGCTTGTTCAAGCACTCCTTCCAGAGTGATGCCGCTGATGCTGCCGCTGCTTTTCCAGGTCTGGTCAACCGCGTTTCTGACGTCTTCCAGCGCAGTGCGGATTTCTTTGGCGCGCTTTTCTTTCAGGTAACGGTTGTAGCGCGGGATTAGAAACGCTGCGGCAATAATCAATAAAATCAGTATTATCAGAATGATGTATTTGGCTTTGCCTTTGGACTTGTTTTTGACTTCATTTACAGACATGTTTTCTCCTTTCTGCTGAAGAGATATATTCATAATGACATTCTAAGGCGACGGCGAACTAAGGCAAGAAAAATAATGCAGGACAGCCAGGCAGCGGTCAGTATAAAGAGAGGAAATGTTTTAGACTTGACGATAGTCAGGGTGCAGATATTTTGCTATTTCAGTGAGAAAGGACTTCCAAAGGAGTATCGGATCAGGTTATGTATTCAGAGATAAAGTCAAAGCACATCAGGCTGGGGGCAATTTTGCTCCTGGTTGGTCTGCTTGCCGTGAACCTGCCTGCAGTCAGGTTGGAGCAGAAATTGGATGCTCCCGATTCGCTGTTTCTGGGCAGCAGGTTCTATCTGAATATCTCGTCTGATGTGGAACTGAAGGATGTGACAATACCTGATACTCTGAGCAGCTTTGCTGTTATGAAAACAGAACCTCTGGAAATTAAAAGACAACCGGACGGGCTCAAACTCACCATAGCCGCTCTGGATACGGGAGTGCACACTTTTCCTTCACTGCGGGTCAATCCTGTTCAGCCCATAAATGATACACTTCTGACTGAACTTTTCACACTGGAGATTCTGGCAACCCGTGCACCTCAGGACACGACCCTGGCAGACATTGCCCCGACGCAGAAGCTGAAAGGCGAACTGCCCTATTGGGTTTACTATCTGATTGCAGCTTTTTTGCTTATAGCTGTGCTGATTTTGCTCATACTGCTCATCAGAAAATTCCGCCGGAAGATTGCAGTAGAACAGGCTGCAGAAACTGTTCAGCCGGACAACCGTCCCAATTGGAAAAAGGCTCTGGATGCACTTCAAGACCTTAAAGCAGAACAGCTTCCTGCCAAAGGTGAATATATCATATACTATTTCAGGCTATCTGAAATAATGAAACTCTTTCTGGAAGCGGAATATAAGTTCTCCGCCAATGAAATGACCACGCGCGAAATCAGACAGCACCTGAATAAGCATAAAGTGATTCCTGCAAATGAGCAGAAAGACGTCCACACCTGGCTGGAAAGCTGTGACAAAGTGAAGTTTGCCAAACACGTACCCACGTTGCAGGATTGCGACGATGCTGTTGACTGGTTAGCACTCTGGCTTGGGCACAAGGGCTCAGCCGGTGGTCAGCAGGATAGAGAGCAGGATAATGCTTGATTTCTATCATCCCTGGTGGCTTCTGGCACTTGTTTTGATTCCGCTCTACCTGCTGAATGAGTATAAGTTGAAGAGCAGAAAGAGAATGCAGATTCCTTTCAGCCGCTATTCACTTATACATAAAATGAAACCCGGAAAGTCAGCCTGGAGGCACATTTATCCTGTGCTGAGAGCTTTGTTGCTGCTCTGTCTCGTGCTTGCCATAGCCAGACCCCGTTTGGGTAAAGGCAGACAGGACATTCAGGGCGAGGGTGTCGATATCGTCATAGCGCTGGATGTGAGCGGCTCCATGCTGGCGGTTGACTTTATGCCGGAAAACCGTCTGGGCGCTGCCAAAAAAGTGGCGAAAGACTTTATCAAACAAAGACAGCACGACCGTATCGGGCTGGTAACTTTTTCGGAATATGCTTTGACGCGCTGTCCTCTGACCCACGACCATGATGCCCTGAATCAGATTATGTCGCAGGTGGAAGTGAATCAGGAAGCGTCTGCCACAGCGATTGGAATGGGTTTGGCGACTGCTGTGGCAAGACTGAGAAATTCCACTGCTGCCTCCAAAGTCATAATTCTGATAACCGACGGTGCCAACAACACCGGCGAGATTGATCCCTTCTCTGCCGCAGAACTGGCAAAAGCCTTTGGTATCAAAGTCTACCCCGTCGGAGTGGGCAGCAACAACCTAGTCGATTTTCCTGTTTCCGACCCCATCTTTGGCAGCGGTTATCAGAAAGTCTATATCGAAATGGATATGGATACTCTGAATAAAATTGCTGCTTCCACCGGAACCGGAAAAGCCTCTCTGGCAACCAATACGGAACAGCTTTCTGCAGTAATGTCAAACATCGACAAGCTGGAAAAAAGCCGCTACCGGATTCGCTACTACTATGATTATAACGAGATTTTTTCTGTGTTTATCGGGCTGGCGTTTCTGCTGTTATTGGCTGAACTCAGCCTGAAGCTTGTCTGGGTAAGGATTCTTCCGGAGTAGAAGATGAATGTGGTAAATCCTCATCTGCTGTTTCTGCTGCTCATTCTGCTGCCGCTCATCTGGCTGCTGATAATAGTGCAAAAGCGCTATAGGAAAAGGTTTGAGCGCTTTGCGGAAAACAATTTCTGGGAGTTCTATTTCAAGGACTGGTCCTTCTTTTTCTTTCGGCTGAAAATCATTCTGCTGCTGGCTGCGCTTGTGTTTATCATTATAGCTTTGGTGCGCCCGCAGTGGGATAGCGAAACGCAGGATATCAGACGCAGCGGTTTGGATATCGCCATCTGCATCGATGCCAGCAAAAGCATGGATGCAACTGACATTGCGCCCACCCGCCTGCAGCGCGCCAAAGACCAGATTGCCGCTTTCATAGATGAACAGAAGGGTGACAGAGTTGCACTCATTCCCTTTGCCGGAATAGCCTTTGTGCAGTGCCCTCTGACTGATGATTATGACGCTGCCAAAATGCTGTTGGGCAGCTTAAGTACAAATTCCATCCCAGTTTGGGGAACCGACATCGGCAGAGCGCTCGAGGTGGCTTCAGGCGTGTTTGACAAGAATACCAAAACCCGGATCGTCATCCTCATTTCGGATGGAGAAGACCTCAGCGAAGCTGCTGTCAAAGAAGCCAGAAGCCTTGCCCAGAAAGGCATTATCATCTATACTATGGGAGTCGGAACTCCGGAAGGTGCGGTTGTGAAACTATCTGCTGACGATGCCATAGAAGGTCGCGGGCAGGAAGAAATCATCTCCAAGCTTGACAACAAAACGCTGGAAAGAATAGCTTCCGTGACAGGAGGTGAGTTCTTTATGATAACTCCCGCTCAGGACGAGATTCAGACTATCCTGAAGCATATTTCCTCGCTGGAAAAGAGCAGACTTTCCGCGCTGCGGTTGAGCATGTTCAGCGAGCAGTATCATTTGTTTGCCATTGCAGCTCTGCTGCTGCTGTTGGTGGAATCTCTGCTGAGCGGCAGAACCACTAAAAACAATGGTAAAAAGA
>JAWOHU010000258.1:0-4744 GCA_046485025.1 Cloacimonadaceae bacterium (SeqCode)
GCCTGAGTTACAGTCTGTAATGTATCTTTGCAAAACTCCGGTTTTTTATTTTTTCAATTTATCAATAATCCTATGTTACTATTAGGTTTTCTATCTTTTATGTGATATTCCTTATCGATGATAAGGCAATATCTGTCAATTCTTTTTTTGGCCTTCATCAAAATGCCGGAAAAATAGCAGGTTACCGGGAATAAATCAGTTTCAAACTCGATGCTTTTAGCCCGGCTTTTCTTTTGTAGCCTGCACAAATGATTTTTCTATTTTAATGTGATTTGTGCCTGAAGGATGAATCATCAATCCAGCTTGCTTACAACCCGCCTGTCTGCTGTAGACCAACAGCAAATCCGGGAAGACTTAGCGGCATTTTGGCGATTTTAAGCAAGCAGGATAACAGAAAATAATCCGTGACTGTGAAAATTCGTGCTTGACAAAAGCGTTAATTGTCAAGCTGTATAAAAACTTAAGATAAATGCTTGGAGATAATGATGGAAAGTATAAAACGATGTTCACGCTGCTTGATACCAAAGTCGCTTGAAAACGTGACTTTTGACCAAAACGGGGTTTGCAGCCACTGCCGCAAGTATGAACAGGATTTTGCCGATTGGGAAAAGATCAGTGACAGAAGGAAACAGGAATTTGAGCAGATCCTGAACGCAGCTAAAAGTCTGAAAAGGCCCTATGACTGCCTGGTGCCGCTCTCGGGAGGCAAGGACAGCACCTATACCCTCTACCTGGCAACCAGGATCTACAAGCTGAAAACCCTGGCTGTGACCCTGGACAACGGTTATCTCTCCCAAGCTGCCAAAGACAACATCAGAAACGCCCTTCAGCACTGCGACGCCGACCATGTCTTTTACGCCATCAACCGCGCCAATTCCACCGAACTGTTCAAGGAGTTTGTGAAGCGCACGGGAGACTTTTGCAATGCCTGCATGCGTGGAATCAACTATTCCATTGAAATGGCTGTGAACAATTTCAAAATCCCCCTGGTGATCAAGGGTTCCGGCAGGCGGGTGCAATACATTTCCCAGATGAAGGGACTTTCCCACCTCAATACTCCCTCCTATTACGAAAACGTGCTGCGCGGAACTGAGGCGCACGGCAAATACAAGTATCTGGCGGGTCATAAGTATAAGCTGGAATTCCAGAAGATCATGGGCGGCATTGCAGATGTAGCAGGTTTTTCACGGCTGCTCATGATGCGGTTTTTCCCTCAGCACATCGGACTGTATGATTATATCTACCTGCCATTTCCGGAAATCGCTGCCATCATCAAAAAAGAAATGGGCTGGAGCGACAGCAGCAAAACGGTGGAACACCTGGATTGCGAAATGCACGATGTTCCCATGCATATGATGTCCCTGGCCAGACCGGAACTGGGTCCCAACACCCTTTATTACAGCGGTCTCATCCGTCAGGGAATTATGAGCCGGGAAAAAGCGCTGGCCAAAGATGAAGCGGAAAGAACCGCTAACAGGATCCCGCCTGAACTGGAAAAATTCCTGCAGGACAACAATCTGACTTACGGGCAGTATGTAAAATTCGCCACCACATCAGACCGGGGCCAATTCGAACCGCGCCTGCAGGTGCTGGCACGCGACATCTATCATAAACTTAGGAAATACTGAAAACCGATCAACTGTTCAGACCCTGCCTGATCCGGAAACTCTACTGCCGATAAACATCTCCCTGATAAACCAGAGGGCGATCAGCACCACCAGAAAGTCAACTGGCAAACGGTAGCGCTCCATCGGCCAGATCAGCATGATGTGATGGACAAATCCGTAGCTGAGCGGAAAGGAACAGAGGAAAAGCCAGAGCCATTCCTTTCTGATCAGGGCCAGAACGATCCCGGCCAGAAAGAAAGGCAGGAAAATCCCGTAAAAAGCTATACTGAACAGGTTGTGACTGAGAGACCATTTCATCGGGTAATAACCCAGATGCACATAGGTGAACTTAAAATAAGCCGGTTTCCAAAAATGCCAGGCATTCAGGAAATGCCTCTCCATTCTGCCATAGGTGCGCGGCTCTATGCCATAAAGCTCAACAGCTTTTTTTACGCTTTCCTTCTGCTGCATCCGGCTGATTGACTCTTCGGATGTAAAATCAATCTTTGTCTGTTTGGTTCCGAAGAATTTTGAGGTAAACGCCGTGGTCCGCGATGATAAAATAACGATCTCGCCATACTGCCTGTAATTGCGGATCGTCCAGGGAATCATAGTGAGCAGAAGGATCAGCGACCAGAGCAGTAAATTGGCCAACCTTTTACCTCTGCCGGCAGAAAACACCAGGAACAGCGCAATGAACGGCGCAAAAACTGTAAACCGCTCATCAGTGTGAATGAGAAGCGAGAACAGCAGTCCGGATAAGACCACATTTTGCCAGACCTTTTTCCTGTCATACACATACAGCAGCGACAGAATGAGCAAAGGAACGAGGAGAAGCAGAAAAGGTTCCTTGACGATCTGAAAATTGCTCATGATGATATTGAAATGGAAGATGCTCCAGATTGCCAGCAGAAATCCCGACCCGATATTCAACAAGCGCTTGCCGAGTGCAAACAAGACATAGACCAGCAATGCGCTGAGGATGCAGTTGAGGATCAGGACAGGCCAGATGGGATCTCCGAAGATCCGGATCATAACCGCAACCAGAAGCGGCAAAGCGGGACCCACTACCATCAGGGGAGAATTGAGATCTTTGTATTCGGGGTAAAGATCACCCTCGGCAAAGCTATTGCCCAGCCTCAGGTAATATTTGGCGTCTCCCCAATTGGAAATTCCGTTTGCGCTGTAGTCCCTGTAAGTCAGAGCCAGTTTCAGTCCCAGGGAAAATATGAACAGGCAGAGCAGAACCAGGATCTGCCTTTTATCGAGAAAACTTATGATCTTGTTCATCTTAAGCTCCGTTTCAATCCTGACATTATCCCGCCCTATGCTGCAGCAATGAGGTCAGAATGAGGAAAATAAATCATACGTATTCCGGATGTTCTGCTGAGAGGACGCTCCGAAAATAACAGAGGCAAGCGGAAACTTCCTGAGGTAGTCAGCCGCATCCTTTGGGGCGATGGCACCGGAAGCCAGGACGGACATGGCAACCAGTCTCACTTTATCTTCCAGCACGTATTTCTCGCAAGTCTTTTGATCGGGATTCATGTAATAACCGATGCGGTTGAAGGAAGACATAATCAGGGGTTTGGTGATTCCGACACGCGAGAGTGAATCAACCAGCAGCGGCATGTTCAGGGTTATATAGCCCAGTTCTGCATTGTATTTGTTGTTAATAAACTCTTCGATCTGGGGATATGGGGAATTTATGCCAAAACCCAGCAGCAGGTCGACAGCTATGTTATGCAAAAATACGGCACCAACATTCAAGCCGTGATAGGGCTGCATTTCCAGTTCAATAGCCGCTTTCCCCAGAGTGATGGGGTTTTTGGTCATCAGACCCAATCCTCCTTTAAAGAACGAGCCGAGGGTCGAACTCATGTTCTTGCCTTCCTTGAGCAGGTCCAAAACTGTCCTATAGATGCCCATCTCGCCTACTTTATTCATGTATTTGACCGGATGGGGTATGGCGGGATAGATCACCAGGTCCTTCCAATACTGCTGATCAGACCGGATAACATCGCAAATCTGCTGTGCCAACGGATGCGAATGCAGCATGAATCCTTTCAGACCAGTCTCATATGCTATTCTAAGCACATCCACAATCTTTTCCACGCTGTCAAAGCGCTTAAGTTGCTGCTCTGATTTCTCTTCTGAATAATGATTTACTCCAAAGAACTGATTATCGCCGAAAATCAACTTTTCCATTATCATAACCTGCTTGCTTTACGGTAGATTTCTTCAATCAGCCAGCTTGTCTCAGAAGCGCTGTGAAAGGTATTCCTGTTGGGTGTCTTGTAAACCATGGCATTTATAAAATCATCCATCTGCAGGGTGAAGATATCCATACCCACATAGATCCTTACCGGCTCATAAAAATCCGTTATATAGTATCTGCTGATCCCGGCTGGATAAATATCCTGCTCCGTTTTCAGATCGAGCACAAGCTGATGTTCGGTAGCTTTCAGAGTGCCGTTTGTGCCTTCCAGTCTGATAAGATTGGAGGGCATCCTGTAAGCGGGATCGCTCCAGTTTGCCTTCAGGACTCCCTTCAAGCCATCGGCATATTCCAATGCAGCAAAAACCTTGTCTTCCACTTCCCTGGAATAGATTTGCTCTGTCTTAGCTTCGGTGACGGCATCCGGTTTGCCGAAGTAATTGACAATCATGTCAGCGCTGTGGATCGCGAATTCCATCAGGCAGCCGCCCCCTGCAATCTCTTTACTGGCGCGCCAGTTATCTCCCAGATCCCGCAAAACGACCCCTCCGTACATCTCACAACTGAACCCGGTAATCTTTCCCGGAATGCCTTTGACCAAAAGACTCTTGACTTTGTCAAAAATCCTCTGGTATCTGTTGACAAATCCAACCTGTCCGGTCAGTCCGCTTTCCTCTATGAGCCCTACCAATTCAACCGCTTCAGCGTAATTTCTGGTAAATGGCTTTTCCGTAAACACGCTTATGTTTTTGGACAGCAATTCCTTTATCATTATGTGATGAAATTTCACCGGTGTGGCAATAATCACAAAATCGAGAACTTCATGTCTCAGCATTGTCTGGAAATCAGTATATGTCCTGACGTCGATCATCTTCTTAAAGAGTTCCAGGGTAAATTTTGTCGTATCACATAACGCAAC
>JAWOHU010000281.1:0-20633 GCA_046485025.1 Cloacimonadaceae bacterium (SeqCode)
GTCCGAGAGAAGGCACCCTGAACGGACGCCGCATCGCCGCGGGTGACGGTGACCGTCGGCAACCCCTGGGCCAGCGCCAGGGCCGCGCTGGCGGCGATCACCGAGGCCACGGCGATGTGGCGTCCGTTCAGGGTGCCTTCTCTCGGACGAGCAGGAACTGCTCGACGGTGTAGGGCGTCGGCAGCGACGCGTCCATCGCCTCATCTTTCATTATTTCCTCTTTTAAGTTAAGTTGTGTAATGCAGAACTCCGATTCTGCAGCATATACTCATTACAGGCTTATTTTTTTGTCGCAAGATCGGAGTCTTGCGCTACTTTATTTTGCGCAGCCAGTTGACCACAGGCTGCAGAAATATCTGTGCCTCTGCTTTTCCGGATGATGGCAGCAATCGGAAGCCCACGCAGCCTGTCCTGAAAAGCCATAGACTCTCTTAAAGCAGGACTGCGCCAGGGAAAACCCTCTACCTCATTGTACGGAATCAGATTTAATTTGCAGGAAATGTCGCCGGCAAATTTCAGCAATGCCCTGACATCCTCTTCACCCATGTTGAAGTCCGGAATCATTATGTATTCAAGTGTTATGCGCCAGGGACTCTGTTTACGAAAACTCAGGATGGCTTTTTTCAAATCAGACAGATTATACATCTTATTGATAGGCATAATTTCATCACGTTTGTCGTTGATAGCGCTGTTCAAAGACACTGCCAGCTTGACTCTGATGCCTGTTTCGGCAAGTTCATACATCTTTGGCACATAACCGCTGGTGGAAACTGTCATGCGCCGGGGACTGAACTGCAGACCATAATCAGACTGCAAAATCCGGATAGCGGGAACCACGTTTTCCAGATTGTCCAGCGGCTCTCCCATGCCCATAAAAACGAGGTTAGTGAGCTTTTCATCTTTGAGAAACTGTTTGGCAATGATTATCTGAGCAACTATTTCGTCCACAGTCAGGTCTCTTATAGCGCCGAGTTTGCCTGTCGCACAAAACACACAGCCAAAAGCACAGCCAACCTGGGACGAGATGCAAAGCGTGTTTTTCTCGCCTTCCGGCATCAGAACACACTCAATCAGCTCTCCGTCTGCCAATTTCAGCACAAACTTGGTGGATTTATCTTTGGCAGTGAGACTTTGCACAATCTCGGGCAAAGCAAAGCTGTAGTTTTCAGTCAGGAATTGCTTAAAATCAGCAGACAAATCTGTCATCGCAGCAAGGTCGTTGATAGCTTTGAAATAGAGCCATTGCATCAACTGCCTGAATCTGAAAGCCTTGAAACCTGCTGCCAGAATCTGAGCCTGCAGGTCGTCAGGATGAACCGAGTAGATTACTCTTGGCATTCTTCTGTGATCGGAATATCAATCACTTCCAGCTTTTTGAACTGGTCCAGAGGTAGGTCGCTCAGCACCTGATCCTCGGATGTCAGATAGACTCTTTGATTCAGCACATCGTTTTTGAAGACCAGCATCTTCTGACCGTTGTTCATAACACAAGTCCCCACAATCGGAAAATCCTTGCCCTGCTCAACATAGAAGTCCTCTTCAAAATTCAGGCAGCAAAGCAGCCTGCCACATGGTCCCGATATTTTTGATAGGTTTCCGGAAAGGTTCTGGTCTTTTGCCATTTTGATGGTAACCTGGTTGAAGCGTTTCAGAAAACTGCCGCAGCAGTAACGATTTCCGCACATACCAAAGCCGCCAAGCCTTTTTGCTTCGTCCCTGCCGGTCGTCTGATGCAGTTCAATTCTTGTTTTAAACTGATTGGCAAGTTCTCGCACAAAGGTTCTGAAGTCAATTCTGCCGTCCGCCACAAAAAAGAAAGTGAGTTTATTGCCGTCAAACTGATAGACAGTGTCAATCAGCTTCATCTGAAAAGGATAGTTTACAACTATGTCCAGGAAGGATTTGGTGGCTTTGTCTTCCTCTTCAGACAAATGTTTCAGTTTTTCTATGTCCTCATCTGTGGCTGATCTTTTGATGTTAAGAATCTTGCCACTGTTGAACTGATTCTCGAGCTCTTCACTGCTGATCGCCAGATGCATTACCTGGGCTATGTCTTCACCACGTTCTACTTCTACAATGACAAGGTCTTCAGGACTGAGTTCCAGTCCTTTGGGATTCTGAAAATAGCCCAGCCTGGCTGAGCGATATTCCACTTCTATAAATTCGTGCACTATTGTCTCCTAATTTTTTATGTTCCAGATCGCCCGGAATAATTCAGTCTCTGTTTCTGACCAAACAAGCTGACGTCTTTGCTTGACTGTGCGTGCTGTTTCGAGAAATGCCTCGAAGTTATATGGCATCAGATTGTCTGCTTCACCCCAGGAAAAAGACCTGATATAGTCAGAAAAAAGCTTGCTGCCCCAGAGATTGCAGCCCACGCCAATCACCAGACCTGTATTGAGAGTGCAGTTTATCCCGGTTTTGGCATGATCAGCAATTACAGAACCCAGAAACTGGTATCCGGACATGACTTTTTCTTTGTCAGAGTATGAATAAAATGATACTGGCTTATAGTTATTTTTAAGGTCGCTGTTGTTGGTTCCGGCACCAATATTGACCCACTCACCCAGGAAAGCATGTCCCAGAAAGCCGTCGTGCTGCTTGTTTGAATAAGCCTGGATTATGCTGCCTTCTATCTCTCCACCCACTTTACAAACCGGTCCTATTGACGTATTTCCATATATTTTAGCACTAACTTTCACGACACTACTTTTACCGATATAGGCAGGACCTGTGATTACTGCATGAGACATGATTTCAGCTTTCTCATCAATAACAACCGGACCGTGCGTCGCATCAATTACCACACCCGGCTTCAGAACAGCGTTTTCACCAATAAAAACCTGATAGGGATTGAGTAAAGTGACGCCGGGTTCTGTTTCTATGAAGTTTTCTGCATCGTGAAAAAACTGCTCATAATCGAACTCAAGCAATCTGCCATTATCCATTATGATGTCTGCAATATTCCGATACAAAGCAGTTTTGGATGTATTTTTTTCAGTTTGATTAACCAGTTCTCTGACAGACTCATAAGTCACATCAGACTGCTTTAAATCAAGTCTGAGAGCTATGACAGTCCCATCGTCATGAATTAAACTCTGTTCCGTTTTCAGGTCTTTGATTGATTTTATGCTGTCGGAACTAAATTTTAAGCGCGAATTTACAAATAAAGTGTCACCGTTAACCTGATTTACCATCCAGTCAGGATGTCTTTCTTTGTAAAGAGAAACCAGCCGCTCATCGATAATGACACTGTCCAGCTCACCAAACAGAAGAGCCTGCAGTCTTTGGCGCAGCTTGAGAATTCCGCACCGGATGTCACCTACAGAGCGAGTGTAACTGACAGGATAAAACTTTGTCGATTCATCATCAAAGATTGCCAGATTCATAATTTATTTCTCCATTATAGTGTTAATCATCATTTTGCTGAGGTGAAACCAGATAAGGCACCGGATCATAGATCCGATAGCGGGTGGGACGGAAGTTATAAACCAGACTGTCAGCCTCAAGCAGAGGTTCCGTTCCGGCAATAAAGACTTCATCTATACCGTTTTCAGAATAGAATCCGGTGGTTGGGTTGATGGTCTGATGCACGATGTTGAGAGGTTCGACAAAAGCGTATCTGCCGTCTCCGGCTGCGGGATAGCGTCCTTTGTTGTCAAGAACTATGGCTTTGGTCATAATCTGTCCCCAAGCCGGTGCGCAGACATTTCCGCCTGCCATTTTTGAACCCAGAGTTGTGTTTTTATCAAATCCTGACCAGATGCCCAAAGTTAGTTCACGATTGAATCCGATGAACCAGGCATCTCTGTAATCATCTGTAGTACCGGTTTTACCTGCTACAGGCCAGTTGTATCCCTGTCTGGCAGCGGTAGCAGTTCCGCCTGTGACGACAGACTGCAGCATACTGGTCATAATATATGCCACTTCTTCTTCACAGACCTTGTATTGAAGGACTTTGGCTTTTTCCAGGACCTTGCCTTTTTTATCCTCGACTCTCTGAATAAAAATTGGCTTGACCCGGAACCCGCCATTGGGAAACGCCGTATAGCCAGAAATAATATCAATTGGGACCACTTCATAAGAGCCCAGCGCTACTGAATAATCCGTGGCATCATATTTGAAACCAAACCGCTGAAAAGCGTCTGAAACGGCAGTCAGACCAATATCATAAACGGTTCTGACTCCCCATACGTTATAGGAAAAAGTGATGGCACGGCGCATCCTGGTATAGCCATTGTAGTCATAAGAATAGTTGCGCGGTTTCCATTCCCTGCCAAACATATCTCTGAAAATGATTTGCGCATCATTAATGATCGTCGCAGGTGTGTAACCTTTTTCGACTGCCAGGGTATAGTAAATCGGTTTGACAGCAGAGCCGGGCTGACGTTTTGCCAGGGTCATGCGGTTGAATTTACTGTGTGTAAAGCTTCTGCCGCCAATCATAGCGCGCACATATCCGGTTTTGTTTTCCATCAGAACCAGCCCGCCCTGCAGATAATCCGTGACTATATCAGATTTGTTGGGTTCGAAATCTTTGAATTTCACTTTGTAGTTCCGGCTTTTCTCGATTTTGGCAAGATGTGCGTTAAGGACGGAATCCGCGTAATTAGTAAGGTTGTAATCCAATGTGGTATATATCTTTAAGTTCCCTTCAAACAGCATGTCGGTGCCATATTTACGCTCCAGATACTGTCTGATGGTTTCGATAAAATAATCTGAAGAATTGTGACGCAGGGCTGTCTGCTCAGGATTGATTGAACTTTTGATAGCTGCGTCATACTCACTCTGCGATATCTTTTTATGTTTTAACATATTGGACAGCACGAAGTTGCGCCTTTCAATCGCCCGGTCTTTGTGCCTGCGGGGATCAAAATAATTCGGTCTCTGAATCAGACCAATCAGCAAAGCCGCTTCAGGCAAGGTCAAATCCATCGCATGTTTGCCAAAATAATAGAGAGATGCTGTTTCCACCCCATAGATCTGTCCGCCCCAGAAAATTTTGTTAAAATAGATTTCCAGAATCTCATTTTTGGTGAAATTCTGCTCAATCCGCAGTGCCAGAATGACTTCCTTGATTTTGCGTGAGACCTTTTTATCCAGGGTCAGAAACATATTGCGCGCCATTTGCTGAGTAATGGTGCTGGCTCCCTGAGAAAAATCCATTCTGATGATATCAATAAAAAGTGCCCTGATGTTGCCCAAAATGTCGACTCCGAAATGGTGATAGAAGTTTTTGTCTTCCGTAACAATCAGCGCATCAATCAGATAAGGCGGCAATTCATTCAACGAGACCAATTTTCTGCGTTCAAAGGCAAACAGGTATATCATCTTGCCATTGCGGTCATAGACTTCAGAACCAGATCTCATTGTATAATTTTTGAGCTCTTCAGTGGGCGGCAATTCATCCCTGTAAAACCATACTATGCCAACGATTACGCCAATCAGAAGGCATAATCCGACACCTATGATTTTGACTATTTTTTTATGCTTTTCACTGACAATTCGTTTTGTTTGCTTTGGCATTCTGTATTTCCTTCCAATTTCTGATAAAGTTCATAAGCTATAACGCCTGTTATAAAACCAGTTACGATACCCAACAGCATCAGAACCGGCATCAGATACAAGACGCTGTCTCGTTGAATTAAAACCCATCTGACCATCAATACCTGCACAATGTTATGCACAACAGCGCCGGCTATGCTGATGCCAAGAATACTAAACCGAATTTTAGAAACCAGCAAAAGCCACATAACCAGCAGGGAAGCGACTCCGCCACTCATGGATAACAACGTTGCAGGACTCATCAGAGTAAAGCTGATCAGGCCGCCTATGACTGTTTTCATTATGTTAACCGTAAAAGCAAAGATAAATTCACGCCGCATCAGCAGATAGACTATTATCACATTTGCCAGCCCGATTCTCAGAAAAGGAAAAGGCAAAGCTCTGACGACCATGCTTTCCAAAACATAGACAGTGGCGGCAACTGCTGTAAAGAACGCGTATTGCATTATCCTGTTTCTACTGATTTCTTTCATGTTTTGTCAGGAAAATCCCTTTTGCCTAATCGTCAAGCGAAATGATTTCTGCCGTTGCTGTTGATGATTTTGCCGGTTAATTAGCACAAAAGGTAATAAGTCATCACCTTTTTAATCCACCCGGGATCCACGCGGGGTCCACGCGGGCTGATCCCGGGAGGATGCCGCGTGGATTAAATGGCTGATAATGGGTTGCGACAGTATTTTAAAAAATAGTCTTGATGAGCAAGTCAGGTTCGAGGCGGAAGGCAGAGCCCTTTCCTTCAAAAAAATGATGCTGGCGGATGAGGTGCAGATTGAGTCCGGTCCAGCGAAGGGTTATTCCTGTTTTGGCATTAGTCAGAGTGGTGACGGTTTTTCTATAAATTCCGGGATGGCTGAACGGACAGGGCAGTTTACCTCTGTAAACTTCAGTTTCCACTTCATAAATGTCGTCTATGATAACATGTTCCATATAGCTTTCAAAGGAGTTTTTGGTGAAGTAATCGAGCCGGTCAGCAATCTCTTCAGCTGTTTTACCATAGGCAGCCAGAGTCTTTTCATCATCCTCAATAATTTCGTGATAATGCCTTTCATCGCTGCCCAAAAAACCGTTCAGGGTGATTACTCCGGGCTGCATTTTAGCGGTGATTTTTTCTTCCAGAGGAGTCTGTTTCATAGGAACCTCACTTAAACAAAGCTGTCAAAATAGATTTTGTCCTGGGGCACACCCAAAGTTAAAAGCTCTTTCTGACAGGCATTCAGCATACCCGGACTGCCACACATATATGCTTCCGTATTTTTCGGGTCGCGGATGAATTCTTTCAGATATGGCATGATGTAACCCGTTCTGGCACACCATTTCTCACCATCATCACAACGTGATAAAACAGGAATGTAGGTAAAATCGGGAAAGACTTTTTCATAGTTTTTAAACTGCTCTGTCAGATAGAGATCTTCAGCGCTGCGAGCGCCGAAAAAGTAGGTCATTTTGCGGTTAGTGCCAACCACTTCCAGGTGCTCCAGCATTGATTTGATGGGCGCTTTGCCGCTGCCACCCGCGATAAATATCATGTCAGCTTCAGTATCACGGATATAGAAATCGCCAAAGGGTCCTGTCATAAAGACCTCATCACCCACTTTCAGATATTTATGTGCCCAGGTGGTGCAAATGCCCTCTGGAACTAGTCTGATGATTAGTTGGATGATATTGTTGTCTTCAGGTTTGGAGGAAATGGAATAAGCCCGCATGGCTTTCTGCTTAACTTTGTCATAAGGCTGAGTTTCAAGCTGCATATACTGTCCGGCTTTGAAATCAACTTTGTCTGGTTCAATCAATTTGAAAGTGATGCCCTTGATGTCATAAGTGTAATCAATGATTTCTGTAACTGCTGCTTTGTATCTGCGGATGTTAAAAATGTCTTCCGGAATGAAGATGCTGATATCAGTCTTAACTTTAATCTGGCAGGCGAGACGAAAATTATCCTGCTGCTCTTCGGCGCTGAGCAAAGGCTTTTCGGTCGGGAGTAAGGGTCCTCCCCCGCTTTCAACTTTGCATTTGCAGGCTCCGCAACTGCCTCTGCCGCCACAGGCTGACGCCAGATAAATCTGTTGTTCCGACAAGGAATTCAACAGACTGCTGCCGCCTTTGACAATGAGTTCACGCTTTTTATTGATGCTGATTTTGCAGTCGCCATAATCGTTCAGATATCTCTGTGCTATCACTAATATTACAGAAAGCGCTACAGTAATGGCAGAAGCAGTTCCGATGTCGCTAAGAATCCGTAAAAGCATTGTCTAAAGACCTTTACTGCACATTGACGATTCCGGAAAAACCGATGAACGCCAACGCCATGATGCCTGTCACAATCAGGCTGATACCTGCACCCTGCAATCCTGCAGGGATCATTTTGTCCTTGATTTTCAAGCGAATTCCCGCCAGCATCAAAATTGCCAAAAGCCAGCCAATGCCGCTTCCTGCTGCATAAGCAATTGTCTGCACAAAGCTGTAATTGCGGATGATCATAAACAGAGCAACGCCAAAGATTGAGCAATTCACTGTTATCAGAGGCAGAAAGATGCCCAGAGTGTAATACAGAGCCGGCACAAATCTCTCGATTATCAGTTCCAGTAACTGCACCGTGGCAGCTATCACGATGATGAAAATGATGAATTGCAGATATATAATATTAAGCGGAACCAGCAGATAATAATAAACCAGCCAGTTCAGAGCGCAAGTGATAGTCAGCACGAAAATGACAGCGACACCTAGTCCGAAGGCAGATTCCATCTCCCTTGAAACAGAAAGATAGGAACACATGCCCAGGAAGTTGGTCAGAAGCACATTGCTGGTAAAAATGGCTGCCCAGAAAAGTATGAAGGGACTGATTTCCATAGCTCTGCTCCTAACCTTTTTTCACTTTGTAGTAGTGGTCGTTAATCAGCCAGATCATTATGGCTAAAAGGAAAAAGGCACTTGGCGCCATGACCATTACAGACCACTTCAGCCACCAGGAACCCAGAATCTGCTGCCCAAATAAAGAACCAAATCCAAACAACTCTCTGACCGCAGAGATGCTGAGCAGAACAAGGGTGTAGCCAATTCCTGTGCCCAGTCCGTCAATCACAGAATCCATCGGATTGTTTTTAGCAGCAAAAGCTTCTGCCCGACCCATGATTATACAGTTAGTGATAATCAGTCCGACATAAGGTCCTAACTGCTTGCTGATGTCAGGCAAATTGGCTCGCAGAAAGATATCGACTATAATAACATAAGAGGCAATAATCAGCACCTGCGCCATCATTCTCACACTGCGTGGCGTGTAATTTCTGATGGCAGAAATAGTCAGATTGGCAAAAATCAGAGTAAAGATGACTCCCAAACCCATAATCAGGCTGTTGAGCATCAGATTGGTCACAGCCAGAGAAGAACAGATGCCCAGAATCTGTTTCCAGACTGAGTTTTCCTTGAACGCACTGGTGATAAAAATCTCTTTTTTAGTCATCAGATTCACTCGGAATGTTTTGTGCCAGGTCTTTAAGTTCATTTGCTGCTGAAGTAATTATTTTCAATACAGCAGCGCTAGTTATAGTAGCGCCGGTAACCTGTTTGATTTCGTATTCGCTGGATTCTGCCTCTTCCTGAACCAGAGCAAAGTCTGCAACGGTGCTGTCTGCAATCAGTGGTTTGCCGGCAAATTGAGTTTTAAACCATTCTTCCGTTACTCTGGAACCCAAACCCGGTGTTTCCATCTGGTCATAGATGGCAAAATTGATGATTCTGGAAAAATCAGGAGTTACAGCTATCAGCCCTCGCATCGTGCCCCACAGACCGCTGCCTGAAATGTCGTAGCAATAGCCCAGAATGTTGTCCTGCATGGTGGAAGCTGAATAATACTTGCTGCTGATGGTTTTTAGCTTGTCAGATGGCAGTTTCAACTCTTGAATATACTTGTCAAAGTTCTCTTGCACCAGTTCAGGATTGGTCAGCTCGGATTTTTCAATGCCTGTTAAGACATTCAGGGTATCAGCAAAAAGTGAAAGAATCTGCAGCCTGTATGTCTGCTGCTTAAACTCCTCAATACCAAATTCTGAAGTGCGGAAGAAGGCAGACAGGATTCCGACAAAAACAACAGTCAAAACAAGCATGAAAATGATGGGGTAAAATTTGTTTTCCAAAATGCCGCTGCCTGCTTCGCTCATACTTTTGCCGCCTTGGCTTTGGGCTTCTGCAATTTATCCAGCCCGTATTCTATCATTGGCATGAAGGCATTTACTAAAAGAATGGCAAACATCATACCCTCATAGAAAAGTGAGAATTTTCTGATAAACACTGTCAGAAAGCCAATCAGAATACCATAAATCCAGATGGCAAGCTTGCCTTTTGCCTGTGAGACTGGGTCTGTGGTCATATACACAATGCCAAACAGAGCGCCGCCCGTGATCAGACTGAACAAAGGATTCTGCTGCGGATAAAAAATCAGCCCGCTGATAACAAGACTGAGCGTGGTTGCCAACATAGGCTGCCATTTTGCTGTTTTTGTAATAATTAAATAGATGCTTGCCAGGATTATCAGAAAGGCACTTGTTTCACCCAGACTGCCCGGAATCGTTCCCCAAAAAGCATTGTTTATGGAATATTCCGTAGAGCCAGTATTGCGGATCTGACTCAAGATTGTAGCTCCTGTTTTCATCATTGGAGCAGCAGTCCAGCGTATCAGACCACCCGGGAAATCGCTCAGCGTATAAGGTTTCAGCCAATGGATAGTCATCTGCTGCGGAAAGGAAATATAGACAAAAGTCCTGCCCAGAATGGCTGGATTAAACATATTCAGACCAAAGCCGCCAAACACCATCTTGCCAAAAGTGATTGCCACAATTGAACCTACTGCTGCTATCCAAAACGGGATTGTAGGCGGCAAAGTCAGTGCCAGCAAGGTTCCGGTCACAAATACAGCCATCGTAACCTTGCCGTTTTTCTTGTTGCGGATAAACAGATATTCTGTCAGAAAAGCAGCCAGATTTGAAATGAAGACAATTGCCAGAACCCTCCAGCCAAACAGGTAAATACTAAAAATCAGCAGAGGAACCAGAGCGTTAAGCACTCTGTTCATCACGGTCTGTTTCATCACACGGTCTTTTAAAGCCTTAACTGACAACAATTCCATCATGTGAATATTACAAAAAAACTGGTGATTTTTGTCAATCTAAAACAATTCACTCTTGACTAAATCACCTGTTTACAGATATGATGATTTGATGTATGCGGAGTCAAAGATGATAATAGATTTACTGCTCACAGATGTCAGCGAAATGGTTTGTGTATCACATTCCGGAAAGCCTCTGTATGGAAAAGAGATGGCAAAAATTGATATCCTGAGAAGTCATTCCATCGCCATTCACAGAGGACAGATTATTGCCATTGATCCTGCCGAAGTGCTTTCTGCAACATATACACCCATGGAAGAAATCGACTGCAGAGGGAAAGTGGTCACACCCGGATTTGTGGATCCTCACACTCATCCCGTGTTTGTTCATACCCGTGAAAATGAATTTGAGATGCGGATTCAGGGCAAATCCTATGTAGAAATTTCGCAATCCGGTGGCGGCATCAGATCCACTCTGAAAACTACTGCCTCAGCTACAGAGAATGAGCTTTACAGGCTTGCCCGCAAGCGGATTGAAAAAATGCTGCAGCAGGGAACTACAACTCTTGAAGCAAAAAGCGGTTATGGGCTCACGACAGAAAGTGAATTGAAGCAGTTAAATGTGATAAAACTTCTAGCTGAAAAACTGCCTATTAACATTGTTCCGACCTTCATGGGTGCTCACGAATATCCTGAAAAATTCAAAGATAATCATCAAGCCTACATAGATATTCTGTTGAAAGAAATGCTCCCGGCCGTCAAGGAACAAGGGATAGCTCGCTACTGCGACATTTTTACCGAAGCGCATGTCTATAATATTGAGGAAAGCAGAACAGTGCTCAACAAAGCAAAAGAACTGGGTTTCGGACTCAAGATGCATGCTGATGAGATCGAACCCATGGGCGGTGCTGAACTGGCTGCCGAATTAAAATGCGTTTCTGCAGACCATCTGGGAATGACATCTGACAAGGGTATCAAAGTTTTGAAAGAAGCTGGAGTGGTGCCTGTTCTCTTGCCTGCAACACTATTTTCCCTATGCAGCAAAACCTATGCCAGAGCAAGAGAAATGATTGATGCCGGACTGCCGGTTGCTTTGGCGACAGATTTCAATCCGGGCAGTTGTAATTGCGATTCCATGCCCTTTGTGATGACTCTTGCCTGTCTGCAGATGAAAATGACACCCACCGAAGCTCTTGCTGCTGCAACCATTAACGCCGCTGCTGCCATTAATATGGAAAACCGGGTCGGTTCCATATCAGGAGGCAAACAGGCAGATTTATTGATCTGGGATGTCCCTTCCTACAAATACATACCCTACCACGTTGGCAGTTCTTCTCCTGAAACCGTAATCAGAAACGGCAGAATCATCAGATTCCCACTGAAAACAGTTGATGATTAAAAAATGAATAGAGAAAAAGAGCCTCAGACCTACGAAGTCACAGAAACTCTGGCAACAACACAGAATTATGTCATCCGCAAAGCCATTGAGCAATCCACCGGTGACGTTGTAATCGTCAAATCACTGGCTTACGGCAAAGAACAGGATGAGGAATTACGCAAGAAATTCCTGCTCTATGCCAGGTCAATGAAACTCATCACTCACAAAAACGTCCGCAAGGTTTATGAGATTATCGAAGAAGGCAATTCCATCCACGTCATTCAAGCTTTCATAAAAGGGAAATCTCTCACTGAGTTTTTCAAATCCATCAGCAATCCCATCAGCCTTGAACAGGCTCTGGACTATACATATCAGATACTTTATGCTGTACAGGCTGCGCATGAAAAGCGGATAGTGCATGGTCAGTTGAATCCCGATAGAATATATCTGACTGAAAAAGACCAAATCATTGTAGATGGCTTCGGCAAACCTGCAGTCTCCTATGTTCGAATCGAATCAGTCAACCTGATGAATCATCCAGTTTATTATCTGGCTCCGGAAATGCTGAGTTCAGACCAGAAAACTATAGCATCAGATGTCTATTCCATTGGCGTGATTTTATATCAACTGCTGACAAATCGTCTGCCCTGGCACATTTCAGACCTATCCAATCCAATGATTTCAAAAGAAAAAAGCCTGTCTCAGATGATTCTGGATCCATCGCTTTTTAATCAGCAGGTTCCTTTCTGGCTGTTTTCTGTGATCAGAAAAGCCTTGCAGGTTGTGAGTCTGAAACGTTTTCAGAGTATTGATGAATTCATTCAAGCCCTCAAAGAAGAGAAAGAAATATCCTATCTGCCTCCTTATCAGGCACTGGTTCTTCCTGATGTTAAAGCACCGTCAAAAGCTGCAGTTCTGGAAGATTTGGAAGCAGAAGTGTTTATGTCTGAACCTGAAAAACCAGCTTCAGATTCAGTCTTGATTATGCCTGATGGTTTGGAAGAACTCAAGCAGGAGCCAAGTAAGGCAGATAGTGAGTACACAGCCGCTTTTGACTTTTTATCAGAGGAAGAAGAACCAATTCCAACTCAGAAAACTAAACCCGTTAAAGAAGAAAAACCGGCTCCTCTGGCTGAAAACAGAATTGTAATACCCGAACTTGAACTTTGGTCTGAGCCAGAGGAAAAAATTCCTGAACCGCCTGCAGATAAAGAAACAAGATATATCGAACCTCCTGAAGAGATTGACTTTTCCACCTGGCTGGAAGAAGAGCCAAAGTCAGAACCACTAACTGAAATAAAGATTGAAACCCTGGAAGAAGAAATTGAGTCAATTCCTCCGCTTAAGACACAACCTGCAGTTATTGATCTTGAACCCATCAAAGAAGAAACTAAAATAGAGCCTGTCAGAACTGACATCACTCCACCATTGAAAGCAATAAAACCACTGTTAAAATCAGATTCAGTAGCAGTAAAAACAGAATCTGAAGAACAAAAATTACCCCATTCCAAAATTGTTACTACTGCGACAGAAAAAGAAAAACTGGTTCCCCAACCCTTACCTTTGCCCAGAACTGAGCCACCTATCACGCAGAAGCCGATAGTTCAATATGTCAAAATCCCCCATAAAACCAAAGAACCACTGGAAGAAGAACTCAGACCTGCCGGTAAAGCCTTCAGAATTATTGCTATCATCAGTGTTATTGTGATTCTGATAACAGCAACCAAGTATTATCTGGAAAGGCGCAATAAGTCTTTTAGCAACATCGTTCAGGACACAACAAGCGTTGCTGCCGCAGAGGAAGATAGCACTCCCAAAGTAAAAAATGAGCCGATAAAAATGATTCCCATCAACGGTGCAAAATTCGTGATGGGCAGCATGGAGGCTGATGCAGCTCCTAATGAATTCCCAATTTACGTGGTCTCGGTACCTGATTTTTATATGAGCAAATTTGAAGTCACGCAGAAAGAATGGATGATGGTTTTTAGCGCTAATCCTTCAGCTTACTTGGATAGCCGTCGTCCGGTGGAAAATGTCTCTTTTTATGATGTTATGGAATTCTGTAATGCTAAAAGTGAACTGGATGGACTTATCCCCTGTTATGAGTTTAAAAACAACGAAATTATCTGCGATTTTAGGGCAAATGGCTATCGTCTCCCAACTGAAGCAGAATGGGAGTATGCTGCCAAATCAGGTTTGGCTGACAATCAGATTGTTTTTGCAGGTAGTAATGATGCCGATGTGGTCGCTTGGAATATCAATAACAGCAGCGGATACACTCATCCCGTCGGACTAAAACCTGCCAATGCATTTGGTTTACATGATATGAACGGCAACGTTTGGGAATGGTGTTGGAATTTTTATGCGCCCTACAGCAATGCAGGAGCGCAGCAATTCACAGGTCCTGAAAAGGGAACAGACAGAGTTGTGCGCGGCGGAAGTTTTACTGATTCTGAAAGCAATCTGCGCTGCACAAAACGTCATCACCTGCCACCCTGGAATAAATCAGAAAACCTTGGTTTCAGAGTAGTCAGATCTTTGTAATATTTTGTATTTTCCCACAGCTATGATGACATTTAGAAGACAATGTCCACGCTGAATCTTCGCTGCTGCCTCACTAATTAAGTGAGACGTTTATCAACAAAAACAGGCATAAGTTTGACCTTATGCCTGTTTTATATATAATGATATGATGTTATTTTAAGAGAATCATCTTGCGTGTTAGTTCTTTGCCCAGCCATTTCAATCTGTAATAATAGACGCCGGAACTGACAGACTTACCATTATTATCCCAGCCATTCCAGATTACATTGTGATCACCTCTGCCCAGAGATTCATTGACCAGAGTTCTGACTTCCTGCCCTTTAAGGTTATAAATCTTGAGATCGGCATTGCCTGTTTCAGGTAAAGTGAAACTGATTCTGGTATCAGGATTGAAGGGATTGGGGTGATTCTGCTTCAGCTCAAAAACAAGAGGGATTGATGATTCACCCTCATTTGCGGTGAAATCGAGGAAAAGCGTGTCGGAACTGCTGCTGAGAGTTTCAGTCGAGCCATCGAGTAAATAGACAGCCTTGGCATAAAACTGATAGGTGCCTGTCAGTTGAATAGTGTGTGAATAGGATTGAGTGGGGGTCGTGTTGCCGAAATTGAAATTATTCCATCTGATATAGACCCTGTAATAATCTGGGATAAGATATCTGTCCTGGCGCACAGCAAGTTCTGATTTTTGTCTGAAATTATCTTGTCCTTCCACATCCCAAGTCAGAGTAAGTTGATTTTCAGCCAGGGTATACGTCAGATTGATGGGGGCACAAAGTCTCTGCAGATCGAAATCTGGGGCGATAGCAACCTGTCCGCTAGAAACATTGACCAAAATTGAATCAACCGTGCTGACATAACCCTCGCAATCTGCTGTCAGAATATTCAGTCCGGTATATGCAGGAATAAGATAATTACCTTCTGCATCAGGATGATAAACCTGATTTGTATAGCGGATTTTGATATTGACATTGATCACAAGTTCCGGATGCAGATCAAGATTTACATGACCTGAGATAAATCCGGGTGTGGGTCTGACAGTGAGAATGTTCAGGTCATCCATATATACTTCAGTAAAATCATCACTGGTGGCATTGACCACAAAGACAAAAACAACGCTACTGGCATAATCAGCAAAATCATCCAGATAAATATATTCAGTGCGCGGCATGGGAGTCATTTCATTACTGGACCAAACAGTATAGGTCATGGACTCCTCGGGATACAATACCATCAAACTTATAGTTGCGCTGGTGTTGGCGCTGAACCATGTGAAACTAACCTGGGCCGCCAATAAATCATTGATCTGCATCGGATAGCAGAATGCGTAACTGAAAGGATTCGCCCATCCTGTATCAAACACAGCTTCATAACCAGTCTGATGGATGGCGAATGAGGGTTGGAAAGTTACAAAATAAACAGACTGAAAGATATCAAATATATCAGGAACTTCAAATCCCGTATTAAGAAATACATCAGGCACTCCAACTAACAAAGGAAACGCCATCAGACTATCAAAAACTCCGGGCATGTTCAAATGAAGTCCCATGTCAAGATAGCTACCTTGTTCAATGGCAGAACTCAAGCTAACAGGAAAACTAACCTGCATAGACTCCTGCGAGGTCAAGTCAATGGTCTGAGACGGTTCGTTAACTGTCACACTGGCAGGATGGATGAGCGTTACAACAAGATTTTGAGCATCAATTAACGAGATGTTTTGAATATAGTATTGCAGTGTCCCGGATTCTCCCTGCTCTGGAAAATTGTTGTTGGTATCAATAAACAAACCTGCTTCACAAATAAGTTCCAAAGCATTGATATGCAGTTCATATTCCAGGTCAAATGAGTTGAACGCATTTCAATATTCAGATTGAAATCAATGATGTGGTGATTAGGACAATTGGGTGCTACCTGAATAATAAATACCGGATCAGTTGTTCCGACCTGATCACTGGCCAAACTGGGCAATTCTGATTGCTCCTGAAGAATCGTAACATAAGGATCACTTGAGGTCAGAATGACCTGTGATTCAGTTATTGAACTGAGACCCAGGTTCTTGATAGTCATCGCCAGGCTCAGTTGTTCACTTGCATCCGGCAGACCGTTCCCATTACCGATAATCTCTGTTATCTGAGTATTGAGAATTACGAGGTTAAGTCCTGTCTGATAAGGCGGTAGAGTTGCAAAATAAAGCGTAGTTTGATTTCCCAGCACCTGAGCTGTGGGCGGATATTGATTATTGAAGCTATACGAGATGCCTA
Organism: Cloacimonadaceae bacterium (SeqCode); assembly: GCA_046485025.1. GTDB lineage: Bacteria > Cloacimonadota > Cloacimonadia > Cloacimonadales > Cloacimonadaceae > UBA5614. Next base: position 16,844 of record JAWOHU010000281.1, read on the forward strand.
CAGTACCTGTGTGGTCACCAATTCCAATTGTTGCATACTGACCGTGGTCTATATAGCTGACCCCATAGTTTCCGCTGTCTACATTGTTGAAGACCTTATACTGAAAAAGAATCGGACTGTCGCCGGTGGGACTGGAATGATGTACAGGGTCATAAAGAATCACCTGGAAAGTTTCCCGCAGTGAAGGCATGAACTTATTCTTCAGGTTTTGCCATTGAATGATTTCAGCATTGAGGACAGGATCATACTTATATACAATTCTGCTGCTTGTGTCAGTCAGCAAATCATCCCAAAACGGCGCAATAATCGGTCTTGGTACCATGGGACCTGGAATCTGCCAATTCATCCATTCTATGCTGCCCTGCGCTCCTGGCATGATGAATCCGTTGGAACAGACAGTCAATTGGCTGTATGATTTGCCATAATATCTGAATTGAAAAGGCAGAGTTATTGTCTGAAAAGCACCACTGCCTTCAGTATCAGTATCAGTTAAACTGATGATGGTTCCAGTTCCACCCTGGGTGGGATCTATTTCCATCCAGTTATACGGCACATATTCTTCATCCCCGGGTCCGTAGCAAACGTAACCATAATTGTCAGGTCCTGTGAAATCATCATCAGTGGGTAAGCCGACCTTTTTGTCAAAGTACAGGGTCTGCATAAAGCCGTTTGAGTTATGCAACTGCAGATGGAATCTGACATTTATTCCTTCTGCCAGTGAGTCTGCAACCTGAATAATATAGGCTGTAGGCAGACTGATCAATTGTCCTGCGCCCACAGGTCCCAGATTCTGAGTCGGATTCGGAATATCCACCAAGGGATGGTTGCTCTCCAGAATTGCCTGAAGTTGGGTTAGAGCGGTCGAACCTCCATTTTGCATTGTAACATTTAACAGATTAGTGCCATGATTAAGCAGATTATTAGTGAAATTGACCGAGATTATGGAAAAGTCAGGTCCATTCTCAATGCAGGTAAATGGCAGATCAAAAGACTGCTGAAGTCCTGTCACATGGAGGATAAAATGCAATGCTGACCCTTTGGGAATATCAGGAGATATATGAATTGTAAAATCTGTTTGAGAAGCAGCTGAACTACCAGGCTGTATTTCAGGAAATGTAGTTGATGCTTGGATTACTTCCACATTGTTATTCAGTGCTTCCAGATTTGCTGAAACTCCGGTCAGAGCAGACGCAGAATTGTTCAAAACTGATACAGAAAAATTTATTGTTGCACCGGAAGGGCATTGCTGCAAGGCTGCAATCGGCAATAGTGACACTGCTGGAGCATTTGTATTGACAACCAGACTGGTTTGATAAGTCCTATGGTTAGGCTTTGTTACTGTCAATTTGACAGATCCTGTTGTCATCGTTCCATAAGGAAGAACAAGCCAACCGTTTTCATCAGTGTAACCATTTACTGCCAGTTCATTGCTGCCTTTAAACAGACTTACCCATACTCCCTCTGCTGGATTGCCATTGGCTAAAGTAACTCTCATCAAAGCGTTTCCACCTGCAGAATACAATTCAGATGGCGTTGTAACAACAATTTCCGCTGGTTCTTTCATCCACATATCCAGACCTGGATCTCCTAAAAGATTGATTGCCTGCATATATTGATTGATGTAATTGGCTGGATTTTGAGGATAATTTGCCATAAAAGCCAGTTTCCCTCTCACCAGAGCTGGTCCACCTTGTGTCATACCATCCACATACAGTCCGTAGGCTATTCCACCTGTCATAATGTTATTCAGGCAGGTATGAGTCTCACAGGTTGCCGCAATAACACCAATCGCTCCTTTGGGCACGGATGGTGTTCCCAGTCGGATAAGTCTTTCTGCTTGTGACACACTGGAACTTCCAAAGTTTCCTGAAAAGCATGTTATATACGAAAAGAAGAAATATTTTCCTGTGTTGCTAAGGTTGCTGATATCGGTAACGCTCCAACCGCTGAAGTCACCATGCCCGCGGTAATAGTATGAACCGATTCCTGAGTTGATGGCAGCATTTATCTGACTTGGAAAAGAACCTGAATAAGCTTCCGTGATCAAGGCATCAGGATTGTAGTCTTGAATCAGACCTTTGATATATTGGGCAGTTGTGACGCAGGAAATTCCTGAGTCGGATGGATCGCCCAGCAGAAAGTATTTACTCAGCCAGTTCGTAGTGGACAATCCCTGCATTTTTTCATATGATAACATCCTGTTGATGGCAGTGGTTAGTTCAGTATCGTTGGAGAAAGTGATTCTGCCTATGTAGGCATCGGGAATCAGGTCTGTCCCATCCAGCTGAGTGTATTTATAATCTCCGACCGTGTTGTAATGATAGTATTCTGTATAGGGCGGAACATAATTAGTACTGTTGACACCCCTGCCAAAAATTAAGATAAATTCAGGCGGATTGCTCCAGGTGTCATATGCGTTTTGCAGATAATTCTTGATGGCAGTAGTAGTGTTGCCATTGATAGCTGTGTTCAGGGTATGCACCTCATAGCCTTTTTCCTGCTTCCAGTCAACGTATGGTTGGATCAGGTTCGTAATGTTTGTGCCATTATAAATTATCACATAGCTGCCTGGTTTGGTTACTCCGGTTCTGACATCATCCCTGTTAATGCTTAAAGATTGAAGCATTTTTACGGTATTTGGAGTCTGTAATCTTTCATCAATTGTATAGGTTGCATCAGGCGTAAATCTGACTGTGATTTCAGCCTGCTTGAGAGTTTGGAGCTGTCTGGTGTTTAAATCATATTGGAAGGGCTTCACACAAAATGATAAAATCTTGTTGCCTCTGAACGATACTGGTTCAGATATATCAAGCCAGCTTGTATTATCTGCCGGGTTGTCTTCTTTGTAACACTCGAAGTCTGAGTAAAGCTCTGTATCATAATCTTTCAGAGCAACTTGGGCATTGTATCCTTCCGGAATATAGATCCAGCTTTCCAATTGCGGCAGCCCTGAAAGATTTTCCTTCCACTCATCACCGCTAAAAGCATTTACCTTCAATTTGCTGACTTCAGAACCCTCGTTCATTTCTCTTTCTGTCCTGAATTCAGGCAGATTGAAACTTATCTTCAGTTCCCCGTTCACAGGTCTGGTAAGCTGTAAACTATTTCCTGACAAAGACATAACCAGCATTAATAACGCTGATGCAATTATAATCTGACGCATCGTCAACTCCGCTTCTTAGTTACTATTTAACATTGCAATTGTCGAACCATATCATCTTGTACATGAGGTATTTTTTTGTCAACAAATGTTTGCCGGTTCAGCATATTTCCAAACAAATTCTTGACCAAATCCAATTCCCGGTTAATATGACTATATAATATACACGAAGGCGGAAAGATGTTAAACGGAAATTCGAAAGTCGTTACTCTGGGCTTTATCATAGCTCTGGGTTTTGTGATTGGAATGCTCATTTTCGGTGCTTTTTTTGTCAAAAGCAGACAGGAAAATAAGTCTCTGCGCATAGTCGGCTATGCCACCAAACAGTTTGAATCAGACCTGGTAAAATGGAATCTGACCGTCCAGAAAAATTCTTCTCTGGAAGGCTTGAAAACTGCCTACAAATCACTCTCTGCAGACATTTTGTCTTTCAAGCAGTATTTGGTGGAACAAGGCATTCCGGACAAAGAAATCAGCATCCAGCCTGTTACCAGCTTTCCAATGTATGACAACAATGGACACATCACTTCCTACAATTTGAATCAGAATTTGTTTGTCATCACCAATCAGCTTAACAAGATTGAGGAACTGGCTTTGAATCCTGATTTCTTTGCTGACAAGGGTTTGCTG
>JAWOHU010000099.1:0-12133 GCA_046485025.1 Cloacimonadaceae bacterium (SeqCode)
ACTTCTTTCTCCTCATTGAGATATCTTTTATTTTTCATTTTGCTCATTAACTCTTGCCAAAGTTTCTACTTGTTTTATCTTAAAATCATCCCTTCTTTTTTGTCAAGTGAAATACTTTATCATCACTATACCATTACGGTACCAATACGGTAATTAACCGTAATGCTACCGCAATCCTACCGTAATGGTTAAGTAATGAATGGATAGGGGAAGAATGGAATTTGAAAGAAGAAATTATGGAAAATGGAAGCAAGAAAAACGGGCTGAATTACATCAGCCCGTCAAATCTATGAGTTAAATGGTTTAGGGAAGCCTTCTGTAGATATCGGAGTAGCGTTTTTCGAGGTCGGTGCGTCCTGTGCGGTTGGCAATGAGGATGCAGGTGCTGACCGCGGTTTTGTTCTGAGGGTCTTTTTCAAACCACATTTCGGCATAGGGCATAAGATTTTCCAAATCGTTCAGGGCAATCATGCGGAAGCAGTATTCTTCCAGGTTCTGAATCGTGGGGCTGAGGTCAACGACACGCTTCATATAAGTTTTTTCATCTTCAACGTTTTCCAGGGCTCGAGCCAGGTCACGGGCAGACAGCAGAACGTCCAGGTTTTCAGGTTCGAACCGCAAAACTCTGACCAATAAATCCTGAGCGGCCTGATAGTTTTTCAGTTCCGTGTAGGCAGAGGACAGCAGCAGCATGTTGTTGGTGTCCAATGGGGCTTGAGTCAGGACGTTCTGGAAATAGGGAATGGCTTGTTCATACTGTTTATTATTATAATAGTAAGCGCCCATCAATCTCATCATGTCAGGGTCGTCGGGACTGACAGCCAGGATTTTATCGAGATAGAGTTTGGATTTTTCGGCATCTTTGGTTTCCTGATAGAGGGCAACCAGCGCGCGCAAAGGCTCCTGCCTGGTTTCATCCAGTTGCTGGACATAAAGGAAAGTTTCTTCCGCTTTTGTGTAATCCTTTTGTTCCAAGAGCAACTGCCCGATTTTATACATGCGCACCCAGGAACTCTCTTTCTTGCGGACAGCGTCACGGCGGAGGAATTTCTCGTCATCATTGAGTTTTTCAAAGGTATCCATCACTCTGACCACTTCGCCATATCTATTGAAGGTAATTTTCAGATGATCAATTACCTCTTGGGCATAGTTCATATTGACATACTCGACAGCACCATCCTTTTCCAGTTTTTTGGGTTCGATGGCGGTGGCAAAAAAGAGATGCAGGTCAGCAGAACGTTTCAGAGCATAAACATGTTCCGGATTATCCAGCAGGACTTTTTCATAGAGGTCAAGAGCTCTCCTCAGAGAGGTTTCGCTATCTTTTTGAGTGAAATAGACGTTGGCACTCTTGAGATTCAGGTTCGCCTGAGGTGAAAGCTTTTGGCGATTGGCGGAACAGGCAGTGAGAACCATTAAAATCACGAGACCGAACAGCAGGGCGTTTTTCATATATAGAACTCCTTCAGTAATAATCAACAGTTTGATTTACGCTAAAATAGATTATAGTAAATAAGTCAAGAAATTTTGTCAGAGGCAGCTGGTCAGTAGAAAAGACAAAGCTTTTATAGAAAAGGAACCTGCTTGCCCGGACGGACAAAAAGAAAAATGATTGTGATTTTATCTTTACAAAATTTGAGGATGAGGGAATCTGTCTTTTTGATGGAAAACTAACTAAGGAATAAGTATGAAAAGGTGGCTGATAATTTTAATCTGCCTGTTTCCGCTGTTGCTGGCAGCGCAGTTGCTTGATCTGAACACTGCGACGCTGACAGAGCTGAAAGAGCTCCCGATAACGGAACAACAGGCTCAGGACATATATTCCTATCGCGAGTATGTGTCTTTCTTCACCAGTATCTTTGACCTGCGTAATATTAATTCGATTGACCAGTCGACTCTGAACAGACTCAGACCTCTGGTTATGGTGTCGCTCTACCGCGAGACGGATGAGGTGACTCAACGCCGGGAAGAGATTATGGACATGCTGGATCGCTATGACTCGAATGAAGGCGCGTCAGAAGGCATGGCAGACATCTGGATGGATTATCTGATGACTCCTCAGAACATCAATACGATGCATTTTGACGACCTGATCAGCCTGCCCAATGTGTCTGCAATCGATGCGGTGGCGATTCTGACCCGCAGAGCCAGAGGCGATACAATCGCTGAAATGAGAGACCTGCGCAATACTGTCGGGCTTTCGCATTATGGCTATACTAATCTACGCAGCTTTGTTTATTACAGGGAACCGCCGGTCAAAAACAGATTCTACATAGATGCCCAGATGCAATATTTCACGCGCTATCTGGAAGAAAGCGTCTATGAAATGATGCAAGAAGCCATCATCCGCAACACAGGCGCGACCAGTTCAGGAATCGTGGCTCCCAATACAAGAAAATACAGCTATTGGGGCTATTTCGGACTGGATGAGGTCAATCCCGATATCATCACAAAAATGCGTCTCCGTTATGGCAATATGTATAAAGCGGGATGGATGTATTACACTGCCAAAGGCGTAGATAAGAATGAAGCACGCAAGTTCTGGCGCGATTCCAAAGTCTATGCCGGTTATGAAAATACGAGCATTCCACTACTTGGCAATTCCGCGCTGAAGGTCTATGCCGGCAATTACAGAGCGACTTATGGCGAGGGTCTCGTGATGGAAAACACGGACTTTTACTCCGCCAGAAAGACCGGATACGGCTTTGGCAAACGCATTATGGGCATCACTCCTGACCTGTCACGCACCCAGGAATACGCTCTGCGCGGCGCTGCTATGGAATATAAGAATCCCTATTTCGGTGCGTCTTTCTTTGTCTCAAGTGATAAAAAAGATGCGGTTGTCTATATGGAAAGAGATTCTGTGGAAGTCAGCCCCGGAGTTTATCAATACTTAAGCAGCACCCATCCCCAGGTTGATGCCAACGGCAAATACAACGTTTTTTCCTATGTCACTTCCTCCATCCGGTTTGACAATGACGAACTGAGTGAAGCAGAGACATTCTTCAATTCTGAACTGCCTTTGGGAGACCCTTACAATGTTCCCTATATGAATCTGGTGCCCAGAACCGATATTATGGATGAAAAGCTGTGGGGCACGCATCTGCAGGTTACGCCTCTGATTGGAACCAAGCTGGGTTTTACCACCTACACGGCGCTGTATGACAATGTCAATTTCATCGTACCTACAGGAAATGCGCTAAGAGACCTTCTGATCAGGGATTCCTATGATTATACCAAATGGAAATATAATGATTCAGAAATCGCGGGGCTGTATAGTACCAGGACCAGTAAGTATGAAAGAGATTTCCGCAGGGTGATGGGCTTTGACTGGATGACGGTTTGGGGTAATACTTCCTTTCAGGGTGAATATGCCGAACTGACAGTGGATGGCAAGGACACCAAGCTGGGTGACGACCCTAAAGCTATTATTGCCAGCGCTTATACACAATTCGAAAATCTTTATCTGCTGGCTCTCTACCGTAATATCGACCTCGATTTTGATAATCCTTACAGCAATGCCTTCGGCGAACATGCCCGTTTTGACGACACGGCATTTGACAGATATGTTTACACACTGACCAATCCAATGCTGGCAGACCTGTGGAATAACAGCTCACAAGCTCAGCCGGAAAAGGGCGTCTACTTTGAAACCCGCTACAAATTCAATAATTATTACACCATCGGACGCAGCTATCTCGATATCTGGGAAAGAATGAGTGACCACAGACGCAGCGCGCGTTTCCAATCTGAACTTGAGTTTCGTCCTTTGTATCAACTGGGTCTGAGAGCCAGATACAAAAACCAGATAAACCGTTATGATGACTTTGCAGACAGAGCAGTTTCCAAGACCAATGAATACACTCTTTCGGTCAGGACTTTCCTCTCCAACCGCGATTATCTGGAACTGGAATATCGCTACAACACGGTTTGGGGTCCGCCCTATACTTCTCTGACCAATCCGGCGGATGCTGCTACCAGCAATATCAGCAATACTCTGGCAGCAGCGTCAGTGCTGATGAATGGTGACTACATCGGAGTGAACTATACGCATCACTTTAATAAGAACCTATACCTGCAGGGCTCATTCCTTTACTGGTATGGTCACGGCATCTCTCATTGGGACTGGGAGGACATGGAAATCGACTTTATGGGCAATAAGGGCAGCAAAAGCTGGATTGCCATTCACAGCCGCATTTCACAAAATATGTATATGTCCCTGAAATTTAGAAATAAATCCTACCAGGATGTGGAATTCTTCCTGCGCAGATACAATCAGCCCTATCCTGCCACCCAGGATAATTACTTTCAGAGAGTTGAACACTCTGAAAACACAATCAGATTACAACTTGACTATCGTTTTTAATGGAGGAAACGATGCCTTATAATAAATTTTACAAAATAGTGCTTACAGTAATAGGACTAATGCTTACCATCAGCCTGAGCGCCTGGTCGGTCGGAGATTTTTATCTGGGCAATCAGATTTCAAACTCTAGCGCCAGAAATCTGGGAATGGGCAATACGGGTGTGTTTGATACCTTCACTCCGATGTCGATGTCACTCAATCCTGCCAACGTTACAATGCTGCAGGGGAGATTCGGTCTTGCTGTCACAGGGATGTTCACCCGCGCTGAAGACAATCGCAGCATCCCGCTCTACAACAGTTTTGACACCTATATTGACGATGCCACGATCAATGCCAATACCAATCTGTATGATGATTACGGCTTGGCAGGATATGGCAGATACAGCTTCAATAAAATCAGACTGGGTTTGGGGATTCACTATCTGCCGGTGGTGAATTTCAAAGGCACCTTTGATGAAGAAGTTCGCAACAACCGCAATTCCGACAATGACGGCTATCCCGAAATCATAGCTTTTAACGAGATTGAAAATAAAGGCAAACTCAATGCACTTGGCGTCACTTTGGGCGGCGGTTATGATATTGATGATGACACGAATGCACACATCGGCTTTACATTCAATAGTGTAAATGGTGAAAGTGAATATCACAAGAGCATCAAATGGAGTGAGTTTGCCATGCTGGAATCAATCAATCATCCCTCTCTGAGTAGAAATGTCCTGCCCGATTCACTATATATAAACAAGGCAGACCTCAGCGGTGTTCAGGTCAAAATTGGAACTGCGTTTAAAGTTAATAACAGACTGGGACTGGGACTCGCATATTCACTCAAAAGCGAATTTGATCGCGACAGCAAAATCCACTCTGTGTATGGTCCGGACACCACTCTGGCTATTCCTGCCACCAGTGTAAACTTAGAGCCTGTAATAACAGATAGCGAAGTCAATGATCAATACATTATGCCAGCTAAACTGAGATTTGGATTCAACTATCAGCCCAGAAATATCATGAAAACTTACTTCAACGCAGAAATCGAATATACCAAATGGTCTGACATTGCAGATTATTTTGATGACAGTTGGGATATCCACGTTGGCGTGGAACATTCTGTCACAAACCGCATTCCGTTAAGAATAGGTTTTCAATCCATGACAGAATGGCAGGTAATTCCTGACTATGAAAATCTGTCAGAAGACGGCCTGCCTGCACTCTTCGGAACCAAAATCGTAACTCCGTCCATAACAGCAGGCAGCAGCGTAAACGTGATGAAAAATCTGGTTCTGGACATTGGATTGATTTTCTCCTGGAGAGAATATCAGGCTTTGGATTTGTTCAGAGACGGTTATTATAATGATAAGAGATATACAGGTCTGAGCAGTTTCATTGTCTGGCCCAATCAATATATTTTTCCGACAGACAGAGGCTGGGAAAATCCTGATAAAATAAGAGAGACTATTACACAGCTTTCCGCAGGACTGACCTGGACCTGGTAAACCCATAACCACACTAAAATAGGACAAAGGTATGAAAGCTAAATGCTTGATAATAATACTGCTGTTAGGACTAGCGGCACTTCTGAGCGCAGCAGATAATTTGAGACTGGACATCGTTTTCAGCAATGATGTGCATGGCGGTATTGACAGAGCTGCTGCTACTTTTATCAATCCCGAATTTCCACCCATGCTGGGTGGAGGGGGAGTTGCAGCAACAGTTATAGACCTCGCCCGGTCACTCTCAGACGGTAAGATTAGAGATAATCTGCTTTTGGATGCGGGTGATTTTTTTCAGGGTCATCCCATTGGCACGGTAACCAAAGGTAAAGCAATCATAGAATTCATGAATGATGTAGAATATGATGCAATGACCATTGGCAATCATGAGTACGATTCTGGAGAAAAGGACCTGAAGGAAACTCTGGCACTGGCGAATTTCCCTATTCTCTCAGCCAATATTATTAACCGCGAAACCGGAGAAATTCCTTACTATATGGAACCCTATATCATTGTGGAAAAAATGGGGTTGAAGATAGCCATAATAGGCTTTACGACTTCTGATACTGAAAAGATGAGCTTTCCTGATAATATCAAAAATGTAAAATTCCTGGATGAAAAGGAAACCCTGAATAAGTATATCAAGATAGTCAGGGAAGAGGAAGAAGCTGATTTGGTCATAGTTTTGGGTCATGCCGGGTTACCTTATGAACCTGAAGCTGCCTATAAAAGCCGTTATAACGAAAGCGGTCAGCCATTAGTTGAGGAACGGTATACTTCCTGGGGCTGGGATGCGCAGGAAATTGCCCACGAAGTGGAAGGAATTGATTTATTTGTCGGTGGGCATATGCATAGAGGTTTTGCGCATCCCTGGATTGACCCGGTTACACATACAATGGTAATTCAGGGTTATGCCTACGGAAGCAATCTGGGCTGGCTCACTATCCTAATAGATCCCGAAACCAAGACTATCAGCGGCTATGAGACACCAGCTATAAGAGAAGGTCTGCTGATAACCCTGTTTGAGGATGAGTTCATTCCTGATAAAGAAATTGCTGCCAAAATAGCTGAACAGCAGGCTATCGCTGAAGAAGGAATGGATGAGGTGGTCGGTACCGCCGGAGTTCATCTTTCCAGAGTCAATGTAGATGCCCAAAGCCTTATGGGCAATACAATCTGTGATGCAATGCTGCAGGAAGTAGATGCTGACTTTGCTTTTCTCAATCTGGGTGGCGTGCGTGCTGATATAAAGAGCGGTCCCGTTACTTATAGAAACATCTTTGACGTGATGCCGTTTGACAATCAGATAGTCAGTTTTACCTGTACCGGTGAGTTTCTCAAACGCATAATTGAAACCCGCGTGGAAGGCTCGCGTCATGGTTTGGTGGTTTCCGGAGTCAATGTTGTATATTCCAAAAAACGTAAGAACTTTGACCGCGTTACTTCACTCAAAATCGGCGGTCAGCCCTGGGATCCCAATAAAATCTATAAATGTGCCACCACTGACTTTCTGTTGCAGGGTAATGCAGGATTGACACTTCTGACCTCAGTTCCTGAAGATCAGATTACCAATCATATGATAAATCTGAGAGATGGCATTGTGAATTTTTTCCGCAGGAACAGTCCCGACAGAACAAAGATTGACGATCGTTGGAAACGTGATGACAACGCTCAGCCCACTGCAGAGATGCTGAAAGCACTGACCAACTAATATAGCTATAAAACAAAAAACGCCTACTCAGCTGACAGGGTAGGCGTTTTTTTATTACCTTCTTATATTCTATTTCATACTGGTGTTTTTAAAAGAGTTGAGGTTGATTTCATTATCATCAGAAGCAATAAACCCGATTTCGACTTGGTCTCCCTTTTGGGTAATAGGCAGTTCGGAACTTAAATCAGAATTTGCTACTACAATCTTTCCGGGCATTTCAACGAGAGAAAGATAGTAATAGGTTCTGCCATCGCGCACATCATTGCCTATTCTGGTTACAGTACCGGATTGAGTTTTAGCAACAACAGCGGTATCAGGCAATATTCCTGCCCTGGTGGAAGAAAGCACCATCATATAGCTGTCTCTTGTCCCCTTAACTGTTTCTCCCACTCCCACAACGCTGTAATCTCTCACTGAAACCATGGCATACATCTTAACCAGTCCGGCATTGTCTTTCAGAGTTACAAAGTAGGTGGGGAGTCCGGATACATTAATGAGTATAGGGAAAGTCGCCCTGTATCTGAAATTCTGGACTTTACCTTCAGCAGACTGTATGGCAGCAAATTCTGTGGCTCCGGACAGTTTATATAAATTAGTTGTCTTGGTTCTTGTATCTACCAGGACAAATCCGACTGCGCCTTCATCTGAACCGACGCTGGACATGCCTGTATAGAAATAGCACCTGTTATCATTGCCATATATGATATTGTAACCGTCAGTAGCCATCAGCATATCCCGCTTGCCAAAAACAGTATTCCAGAAACCATGGACATAATTTCCCCACCAGTTCAGCTGACTCAGGACATAATCAGCCGGATTGATTCTATCTACCCAGATGGGAACATTTTCTTTTGGATAATAGCTTATCACTCCACTTTCAGGATTCACCATTGCAATGCCATCAGCATCATTACCACTGAAACCAATGTTTTTATTGAACACCTTGGCAGTCCAGAAGGGTGAACCCTCGTCATTCAGTTCAAACGTAAAATCGGTCAGCCCCTTCAGAACATATCCATGCATATAGAGGTGTCTGTGCAAATCGTGCTGGAAAAAGGCATTAGGCTGATACTTGATTCTGACTGGATTGCCTTGTACATCTCTTACGAATCTCACATCCTGGGGATTGGTTGCTGAAACAACTATATAGGCAGGAGTGCCTTCCAGATTGGTGAGCCATTTGAAAAAACCGCTGTGCAGAAGCGGAATAACCCAGATCAGTTCTTCGTTGACAATCTGCCTGGTGGGCCAGCCCATAGTAACTCTGCTGCCAAGGGCAAAATCTTCTCCCAGTTTTTTCTCTGCCAGCATAGAGGCAAAGGTCCTGTCCACAACCGGAATCTGATTCAGATCTATGGGAGAGACTAATTTTGTAAAGGGGGTGCTTTCAATTTTGCCGATCAGACTTCTGTAAGCTTTGGCACGTAGAATTGGCAGTGTTGCGATAAACATAATAAGAAAAATTAAGCCTAGCAGCAGGTAGATATATTTCACCACTTTCCAGGTCTTGGCATTGAAAACCATTGGCAGTAGCACGAATGCCAGAGCAAAATAGGTGCCGGCAAATTTGTAGGACAGAACCGGTAAATTCAGATACAAAACCAATAAAAGCAATACGACAGAGATCAGGATTGCCCACTTCAGTTTCAGTTTAGCTTCCAATTTCAGATTGATTTGCTGGGGTCCCTGTTCCTGAGTCTGTTTAAATAAGTCAGGGTTAAACAACATACAACCTCCTTTAAAAGAAATAAATATTAGAGAGTTATTTAAATTACATAAACTTCATATTTGTGCCTTAAAATGCTGTCAATCAATAAATAAATTTGGCACGCTGATTGCATTACCAGTTCTTTTCACAGCAATGAAACTTCTGTATTTTCATTGACTAAATATACTTGCCCAAGAGAAATGATTTCATTAGAAAATATTTGACTTCAGGAGAGATAATGTTATCAAACAACAAGCTGATTGCGATTGCAGTTACTTTGATGCTGATGAGTGTTGCCGTGTTGCTGCACGGAGCATATATCAATAAGATCGAGGTTCAGGTTACTCAGCCCGACGGAACTGTGCTGGATTTATTTGCCAGTGGTGATGAATTTCATAATTGGCTTCATGATGAGAACAATTTCACCATCATAGCTGATGAGAAAACCGGGAATTATTGTTATGCCCAAAGAGATGGAGAATTTGTCACAGCCAGTTCTTTGGTAGTAGGCACCGGCAATCCTCAGGACCTGGGTCTGACTCCCGGAATCAACATCAGCAGTTCAGAATACAGAAGAATGCGCCAAACCAAATTTTACAGCCCTGCTGAACGTGATGCTCCGACAACTGGGACTATTAATAACATTGTGATCTACATCCGCTTTTCTGATGAAACTGAATTCGGCGAACCGATCAGCACTTATGACGGCTGGTTCAACAGCAACGCCAATTCTCAGAGAAACTATTTCCTTGAAGCAAGTTACAACCAATTAACAGTCAATACCTCATTTTATCCCGCTCCGGCAAATAATTACGTTGTCTCTTGGCAGGACAGCCAGCCCAGAGCATATTATCAGCCTTATAATGCAACAACAAATCCCATTGGATATAATGGAGATACAGAACGACGTAATCGCGAATTCACATTGCTGCAAAATGCCACCAATGGTGTTTCGTCTCAGATTCCGAGTAGTCTGGTTATAGATTCTGACGGGGATGGCAGAGTTGACAACGTTGTCTATATAGTCAGAGGTTCAGCCGGAGCCTGGGCAAGTCTGCTTTGGCCTCATCGCTGGGCAATTTATGACCGCTATGTCTATATCAATGGCAAGCGGGTCTATGATTTCAATTTTCAATTGCAGACCTTTCTGGTGAGTCGCAGTGTCGGTGTGATTTGTCATGAATTTTTTCATACTTTGGGAGCGCCGGACTTATATCATTATACCGACAACGGAATCAGTCCTGCTGGCACCTGGGACCTGATGAATTCTGACCAGAATCCTCCTCAGCATATGACTGCTTTTATGAAATACAAGTATGGAGACTGGATTTCCAGCATTCCAACTATTACTGCTGACCAGGTTTACACTCTCAATCCTCTGACTTCATCCACGGGTCAATGCTATAGAATAAATTCGCAAGACCCGAATCAGTATTATGTAATGGAATTCAGAAAAAAGACCGGCACTTTTGAAAATTCAATTCCCAGCTCTGGGTTAATAGTTTACAGAATTGACACTACTGCCGGAGATGGAAATGCAGATGGACCCCCGGATGAGCTTTACATCTATCGCCCGGGTGGAACCACTACTGTCAATGGAACTATCAACTCAGCCAATTTCAGTTCTGAAACAGGAAGAATCAGTTTCAACAATTCGACCAATCCCACACCCTTTTTACGGGATGGAACACTTGGCAATCTCTACTTAACTGAAATAGGCTCTTCCGCCGGCACCACAATGTCTTTCCGCAAAGGAGTCCCCAAGATAGATTTTTCTGTCAATCCTTATAGTCAGGGCTTTGATGGAACAGCTTTTCCACCTGATGCATGGATAACTCAGAGTGAAAGTGGAAGTTATGTTTTTCAGAGAGTAACTTCCGGAACCAATCCTTCCTGCTCTCCTCAATCAGGTGCAGGTATAGCGCGCTACAACAGTGATATTGCTCCGTCTGGAAATTCTGCCCTCTTAGTGACGCCCATGATAGAATGCAGCGACCCGGTTAATTATGGCTATCAGATTTCCTTTTACATGTATCGGGACGGGAATCTGAGCACTTTTCTGGATAAAATGGAAATCTATGTAAATACATCACCCAATCTGGCTGGAAGTCCCACTCAACTTGGAAATATTTACCGCTACAGGCTTTTAGAGCCCATTGCAAGTGCACCTGGCTGGTATCAATATTCTTTTGCTCTGCCCTTTGCTGCTGTGGGTAATTACTATGCAATATTCAGAGCAGTCAGCGCCAACGGTTACAATATGTTCCTGGACACCGTCAAACTTGCCAGAGTTCCCTTGGCAGCGATAAATCCTATGCCTTCCAATGCTGCAGTCAGGGTTTCCGTCAACCAGAATTTTTCCTGGCAAAGCACAGGCAGCAGCCCCATTGGATACAAATTCTATCTGGGCACCAACAATCCGCCCACTAATCTTCTGAATAGCATCGATTTGGGCAATGTGTTAAGTTATGATTACACATCAGATTTACTGCCCAACACAACTTATTACTGGAAAATTGTTCCTTACAATGCAGGAGGAAGTGCAAATGACTGTCCGATCTGGAGTTTCACGACTATCCCAAATCACGACCTGACAGCAGTTTCTCTGTTCGGAACTGGTTACGCCCTGGCTGGGGAAGCGCTTACATACAATATGACTGTCAAAAACAACGGAGCGCTGACCCAAAACAGTTACGTAATAAGGCTAATGTCTGCTGGCAGCAGAGATGAACTTACCTATGTGCTGGTCAATTCTCCACTTGAAATGGATGCCACTGCAGAGCATACCCTGACCTGGAATCCTGCTTCGACAGGCGAGTACAATGTTTATGGCGAAGTGTCTATCGCGGGAGATGAAAATA